>DTYD01000094.1 GCA_012962055.1 Hadesarchaea archaeon | reverse complement strand
TCTTCGCCCTCGGGAATCTCTTTGGATCGATGACTTCTTTAGGGTCTCGTTCTTCTATCTCCACCAGCTTTCCGGTCAAAGTTCCGGGATGAAACTTGTAACTTTCCGCAGCGACGAAAAAGGGCACGCGAGCTTCATGTCCAACTAGGGCAATCTGGGAGGTTCCTATTTTGTTTATAACCGCTCCATTCGCCGCAATGCTGTCCGCCCCCACAATTACTTTGTCGATATCGCGGATAAAATATCTGACTGCGGAGTCGACTATCAAAGTTGTCGGAATACCAACTCTTGTGAGTTCTCGAACGCTTATCAGACCCTGTCGGATCGGGCGAGACTCGGTGACGAATACCTTGATTCGTTTATCTTGTTTGAAAGCAGTTTTGATAACAGCAAGCGCACAGTCGCTATTGCAGTGTGTTAATACCACGTCATTTTTAGAAATTCTCCGTGCTCCTATTTCACCTATCTTATTAACAGCATTGTTGGAGTTTCTTATGAATTCGTCAGCCCTAGAAATTACAATTTTCCGCAAAGTTTGAAGGTCTGCACTTTTTGTCTGCTTCGCTTTAATAGTGACAAATCTAATCGCGTTAGGGAGAGAAACAGCGGTGGGCCTGGTGACTAGCAAAAGCGAGGACGCATTGTCGATTTCTCTCATAAAGGCTTTTGGTGTTTTGGCCCTGGATGTTTTGGCTGTTAACTTCAAAGCCCTTGCAGCCGCTCTGGCAATCCTCCCAGCTCCACGTATGCGCATTGTCTGAATATTCCGAGCGGTTTGCTTGACTTCGGGCAACGTCATTGTCCCATCAACTTATCGTGTCATCAAATTATAAACTAGTTAGAGTCGGGCAACTTAATCAGTTGATAAAAATTTGACTATCAGTTTTACAGGTTGATTTATATCAGTTGAAATTTTTTCTTCGGGTATTCAGTCCCCGGCACCTGTTTCCCCTGCGAGATGTTTTTGAGCGGACCCAGGATCGTGTGGGTGAACAAGATATGGCATAACTTTCGAAAAAGTGTTCTGCACTAACCTAATTTCAGCTTCGCGTGTCTCAGCGCCTAGAGATTCAATAGAGTCTCCTTTAAAGTATTCATTACTAGTGTCGTCTGCACGCTTTTCACCGAGTCGAAAGATTGGACATGCTCGTCGACGAATTTGTTCAGACTGTCTATATCTTTAGCCCGCACCTTGATCATTAGAGTGTGCGCCCCCGTTGTGCGGTGAAGTTCACAGACCTCGTGATGACGCACAAGAGAGCGTGTTAGTTCGTGCATGGTCCTGGAGTCCACATCTACATTCACAAAAGCCACCACGCTATACCCATATTTTTTTGGGTCTACCAATGCCGAATATTTTGTTATCAAACCGTGTTTTTCAAGTTGCTTAATGCGTCGTCTAATGCCAGAAGTACTTAGACCGACTTCCCGCCCCATTTTGTTGAGCGAAATGTGAGCATTACCGTTTAACATTTTCAAAAGTTTCAAATCAACGCTATCCAAGCTTTGGCCCCCAGCCCAACCTCGTGTTAGAGTGTAAAAGTTTCATTTATTTAATCTTTCTGTGGTGAATTTTGTAAAGTTCGATTATTTTTAATTTTTCCACAACCGAATTGCACGCTTTTATCAGCGAGTTACTCCAGTGGTGTTCGTTGTTGAATAATAAAATCTGTTTGTAACACTTGCCGTATAACTTGAGGAAACGACGAAGAGATTCAGTGGCAGTCTTAATTTGTTCTGGATCTAATTTTTTAGGTGCTCGCGTCTGTCCGAGAGGGTATATCTCTTCCAGCTCTTCTGGGATAACTCCGAATGGTGGGATTACCCTCACTAAATGAGTCCTTTCGGGTTTTGACAGTTTTGGCCGTTCCCTTTCAAATGCAGGCATGATGGCCAGGGTGGGTAACGAAGGTGGTTTATATCGGTTCTCTAATCTGCGCCTATGGCGCAGCACTTCAGGTCGCCCGACAGATTCCCCCCCAGAATAATAAAATGTGGATTTCTTCGTCACTGGGTCAAAACGTTCAATAAAGTTGGTATACTCCAAAAGTCTCCTGAATCCCTCCAGCAGGCGAGGGTGAGCCCGACATCTGAGCTGGACGTGTTCCCACAATTTTCCTTCTATTATTAACTGTCGAACGCGTCGGATTTCTCCAAACGTTACATGAAGGTTATGTATGGCTAAAAGCTTGATTTGTTTTTCCTTCGGCATATGGCGTAGTTTTTGTGGGAAATTCTCCACGCAGACAGGACACTCGCATGGAAAATATGAGAGATCAGCAAGATGAAAAGTACCTTCTGAGGTGAGATACCTCCCGTCTCGCGCGTAAAGGATGTACGCCGCAGAGTCGAAAAGGTCACATCCCATGGCAACGGATAGCGCGAGCATCATCGGATGTCCAGCTCCGAAGAGATGAACTGGACGTTGAAGAGGAAGATTTTGTTTCGCTGTTATTACGAGATCTACAAGTTCGACATATCGGTATTTCTCGAGCAGTTCCACAGGACCCCCTATCGCATGAATGTGATAATCGAGCTTCCCGATCTCTCTCGCAGATTTCGCCACGAGATCGTTGAAGAGGCCCCCTTGCACTGGACCGCACCACATCACTTTGGGATTGGAACGTAGTTGAACCGCCTGTTTAGCCCGTTCAACTGTGGTCTGCACGGTTTGTTTCGCCCGCTCTTTTGTGGGATGCACACCAGTGGGGGTATCGAGAATTGTGGCGATATCAGGGGACATAATATCTTGGTACCGGATAATCTCCTCGGGCGAGACTTCCACCCCCCCGTAACGAAGTATTTGGTAACCCCCACTGTCGGTCATTATCGGACCGTCGTAACCAAGTATTCTATGTATGCCGTATTTCGTTGCTTTTTCGCCAAAGTATTTCATGATTAAATAAGCGTTGGTCATTACGAGTTCAGTGCCGAATTCTCGTCTCATTTCGATGGGAGTTAAAATCACATCAGAAGGATCAATAACCGGCATTAGCGTCGGCGTTGTTATTTTACCATGGGCCGTAGTTAGTTTACCGATTCTGCCCAATCCATCTCGATGTAAAATTTCAAAGATTGGATCACCACTTGATAAGTGTGGCCGAATGCCAAAAAGTTTTGGAGGAGTTAGAAAATTTCAGCAAACTAGATATTTGCCGTTGGCGAGCTCCTTACAAAATTCACCGACATGCTCTAATTCCCAGTCCACCGTTTTTCGTATCTGCTCTTTGATGCTGTCTAGGCTCACTCCCGGTTTCGTGATGACGCGTGCCACTGCTATGGCGGGTTGGTCTATGGGCCTGCCTATTTGACTCACGAGCCACACGTAAACCTCTTTCAAATCTGGAACTTTGGTGTGGATTTCATTCGCGATTTTATGGGTGAGAATATTGTATATTTTCCCCACATGGCTCACAGGATTCTTTCCAGCAGCTGCTTCAGAACCAACATGTCGGTTAAGCGGGATGACACCATTTGGTCTATTGCCCCTCCCCACTTGTCCCGAGTCAGCACCATCTGCGCTGGTGCCGAGTACTGTGAGATAGACTCCGCCAACACCCCTGCCGTGCGTGTCTAGGGTGTTCAATCTCAGATCAATATTTTTAAAATCGCTGTTCTCTTCAATGAACGAACGCAATTGTTCGAGAACTTCCTCCTTTTTTCCGAAGTAATCATCCTCGTTTTCAACAAATTTATCGACAAAAGCTGCCCCCACGGTCAGGAAGATATTGGTGTTTTTCCTGAATCCCATCACCTTTACATCTTCACCTATCACCGGGAATTCCTTCTTGAATTTTTTCGAGTTGAGGAACTGTTCGGTTTTCAACACAAGCCGTTCCGTGGGGGTCATTGGGGCGTAACCTACAGCAGCAGAAGTATCATTTGCACTTAGAACCACTCCTCCACGTTTGAAAATGTCCGTCAGAGCTGCAGAGCCAGGTTTGAGCTCAACCTGATATCGTACGTGTTTTTCAGGGTCGACAAATCTCAAGTTCTCCTTTATCCAGTTCTTCGCCGCGTCTATCGCTATTCCCTTTACGGATACTTCAGTTCCCTCAACATTTACAGTAGCCCGATCGCCGAATATTAGGAGCATGGGTTGTTTGACTTCGCCTCCGCCAAACCGCGTCTCGACTTCTCCGGCTACTAACAAGGACTTATCCACGTTGTGATGCATGATCGCGCCAAATTTTTTCAGGTATTCTCTGCTCAACCTGACAGAAACTCTATCCAAAATCGCGTCACATATGGAATCTGGGTGGCCGAGGCCTTTTCGCTCAACAATCTCTAATTTTTGTTCTTCTAACGGGGCCTGCTTGAACTCTTCGATCACAATGTTTCGCAAAGTTTATACCTCCAGCACTTTGGTCAGCCTAGAGTATTTATAGGTTTTGATAGATAATATAACCGGGAGGAATAGATTTTTGGTCATTCTAAAGCCATCTGAAATAAAAGTAATGCGCGCTCAGACAAAGCTGACTCAAGCTAAGCTTGCCGAGCTGGCTGGGGTAACACAGGCGTATATTGCCAAGATTGAGGCTGGAGAAGCGGACCCCCGTGTCTCAACGCTCGAGAAAATCTCAAAAGCTTTGCAGCAGGTAACTGGAGAGCGGCGCACCACGGTGGGGGAGTTGATGTCTTCTCCCATAATCTCAGTCAAACCTGATGACAAAATAGAACAGGCCATCCATCTGATGGTATCTCACGACATCTCACAACTTCCAGTGTTTGGAGGAGGTGTTCAGGTAGGGTCGATGTCCGAAACAACGTTCATCCGCAAAATAACCTCCGGAGCGGACATGTCCAAGTTGCTCAAGCGGAGTGTCAGCGAAATGATGGATGAGCCTTTCCCCACCGTAAGCAGGGATGCCGATGTAGAAGTTGCATACCATCTGCTCGAACACGAACCTGCGTTAGTAGTGGTAGATCGCGGAAAATCGGTAGGCATCGTGACTAAAGCGGATGTGTTCAAGCTTACAGGTAAAAGGAAAAGTTGAAGAAGCCCGTCATGGCTTTTTATGTTTTATCAATCAGAGAGATAATATTGGTCTCATGACTGAAAAGGAAAGAATCGCCAAATGGATCGCCGGCGATATAACACTTTCCGAAGATCATGGAGCAGCCCTCAAACGTTGGCGGGAGAGGTTTGGATTAACTCAGAGCGCCTTGGCAGAGGTTATCCGTATCTCCCCATCGGTTATAAGCGACTATGAAGCTGGAAGAAGGAAATCTCCCGGAGCAGCCACGATCAAGCGCATAGTGGAGGCATTTCTCGATATGGATGAAAAGGGGGGCGGAGAAGTTCTAAGAAGTTTTTCTCAGGTTTTCGGGACCCAGTTGCCTCCAGATGTTGTGTTGGAAATAAGGGAGTTTGGCGGACCGGTGGATGGGAAAACCATCAGTAAATCGGTGAACGGAGAAATCGTGGTTAACAAGGAGTTGCTTGGTAGGAAGCTTTTTGGGTACACGGTAATAGATAGCCATAAAGCCGTTCTCGGACTCTCAAGTGACGATTTCCGACGATTGTATGGGTTGACTACTGAGCGAGTACTAGTCTTCACGGGAGTTACCATGGGGCGATCTCCAATGGTGGCCATAAAAGTCATAGGGATAACCCCAGGAATGGTGGTTCTGCACGGAGAGCTAAAGACGGCCGACCCAGTTGGCGTAAAAATAGCAGAGCTTCTCAAGGTACCGCTTGTGATATCAAGAATTTCATCTGTGGAAGCACTGCTGGAAGGGCTCCGAAAGTGTGCTCGGTAGATTTAAAACCCCCTGTCCACGTCAGTTGCCGATGTTTTTTTCGACAATAGAAAGCTTTTTATCGAGTTCACAAAAGCATAAACAAGAAAAATTGATTAGGCAGAGATAAAGGGTGACTCCCACGATGAATGTAGGTATAGTCGGTTACGGTGTTTACATCCCAAGGTACCGTATCCGAGTTGAGGAGATTGCCAAAACTTGGGGAAACGATCCGGAACGCATAAAACGAAGTTTGCTGATTGAGGAAAAGTCCGTTCCAGCACCTGACGAGGACACTGCAACGATAGCCGTCGAGGCGGCACGCAATGCCGCCAGGCGTGCAGGGATCGATCCTCAAAAAATTGGCGCGATTTACGTCGGCTCAGAGTCTCACCCATACGCGGTTAAACCTACCGCCACAATAGTAGCGGAAGCTATCGAGGCTACTCCTCATCTCACTGCAGCCGATTTCGAGTTCGCCTGTAAAGCGGGGACTGCAGGGATCCAAACTTGTATAGGGATTGTAAAATCTGGGATGGTGAAATATGGAATGGCAATCGGTGCCGATACCGCCCAAGGAGCACCAGGTGATCCATTGGAGTACACAGCGGCAGCTGGTGGGGGTGCTTTCATCATTGGAAAGGACGGAGGCGAGGCTTTGGCCATGATAGAGGGCACATATTCCTATACGACCGACACGCCGGACTTCTGGAGGAGAGACATGAAACCGTATCCAAAGCACGGCGGAAGGTTCACCGGAAAACCAGCTTATTTCAAGCATGTGGTGTCCGCCGCCCATGGTCTACTTCGTGAACTCAAATTTACCCCGCAGGATTTCGCCCATGCTGTATTTCACCAGCCAAATGGAAAATTCCCGATGCTGGCAGCGGAAGAATTGGGATTTAGTAAAGAGCAAATTTCTGTTGGTTTGTTGTCACCTAAAATTGGCAACACATACTCTGGTGCTTCCTTGATAGGTCTGGCGGCTGTCCTTGATCAAGCCAAACCAAGTGATCGCGTCCTCGTCGTTTCCTTCGGCTCAGGCGCCGGGAGCGATGCTTTCAGTATGGTGGTAAAGAACGCAATAGAGGAAAAACGTGATTTAGCTCCAAAGGTGACCGAGTACGTGGACAAAAAAACCTATGTTGATTATTCAACTTATGCCAAATACAGAAAGCTATTGGTGAGGTAGATGCGAAACGTAGCCATAATCGGGGTTGGACTTACAAAGTTTGGGGAGCTTTGGGACGTTTCCTTCAGGCAGATGATGATAGAGGCCGGGGCTCGTGCTCTCGAGGATGCCAAAATCGATGGGAAGCAGATAGATGCGATGTACGTCGGAAACATGTCTGCGGGTCAATTCATCCGCCAAGAACATATATCGTCCCTCATAGCTGATCATGCAGGGCTGGTACCCATCCCATCTACACGTGTGGAGGGAGCCTGCGCGTCCGGGGGTCTCGCTCTTCGGCAGGCCGTAATTGCTGTAGCTTCTGGTATCCACGATTTTGTCGTCGCTGCTGGCATAGAGAAGATGACCGATATCTTGTCGGGGCAGGCAACAGGGGCGCTGGCGACCGCTGCGGACCAAGAGTGGGAAGTGTTTGCCGGCGCGACCTTTCCAGGACTATACGCCTTGATGGCCCGCCGTCACATGTACGAGTTCGGGACCACGGAAGAGCAAATGGCGATGGTCGCGGTCAAGAACCACCAGAACGCTTGCCTAAATCCATGCGCCCAGTACCACACCAAAATCACCGTCGATTCCGTGCTCAGGTCACCTCCCGTCACATCGCCTTTGAAGTTGCTGGACTGTTCTCCAATTACGGACGGTGCAGCGTGCGTAATTTTAGCACCTGCTGAGAAAGCCAAGAAATTCACCGAGATTCCGATTTTGGTCTCCGGGACGGGACAAGCCAGTGATAGCATTTCCCTCCACAGCCGATCTTCTCTCACCAGTTTGAGGGCGGCGACCGAAGCAGCGAAGATGGCATACAGGACAGCGGGGGTAGAACCAAAGGACGTAGATCTTGCGGAGGTGCATGATTGTTTCACCATAGCAGAGATAATAGCCATAGAGGATCTCGGGTTCTGTAAGAAAGGTGATGGCGGT
>DTYD01000093.1 GCA_012962055.1 Hadesarchaea archaeon | reverse complement strand
CCAGGTTTAGGTCTCCGGAAAATGTTGTAGACGAGATGGAACTGCTGTGGAGCGAAGGTTATGAAGAAGTTGGATTCGTCGACGATAATCTGTTGTTAAACTCAAAACGCGTCGGAAAAATCTGTGATCTGCTGAAAGCCCGAAAAATTAAACTAAACATGTGGGCGGAGGGCAGAGCGGATCAAGCATCGCTGGAAATGCTGAAGAAATTTTCCCGCGCTGGGTGTAAAACGATATATTTCGGGCTGGAAAGCGGCGTCCAGAAAGTTTTGGATTATTATGGGAAAAACATCACCCCGGAACTCGGCAGAAAAGCCGTGTCAAACAGCAAACAAGCTGGCATTGAAAATGTCATCGGCTCTTTTATCGTCGGTGCACCGATCGAAACGCGCGATGATGTCCAACGAACATTTGATTTCGCCCTCAGCCTGAAAGATATGGATTTCTCACAGATGAACATTCTGATCTTGGCACCTGGAATTGAACTTTGGGACAACGCCATTAAAAGCGGCTACCTGAACGAGGATCGGTTCTGGAAAGCACCGGTGGCGGCTGTTAACGTCTATCCGTCCCACCTGAAAGAGGAGGAGCTTACTAGGATGATAGACGGTTTTTACAGGAAATTTCTCAAAAGACCATCCTATTTAGCATCGCAGCTGTTGAAAACTTTGAAGAGCGGATATCGTCTGAGGATTTTGCTTGCAAATCTCAGGGCGGGTACAAGTCTCAGAAAAACTCTCGGACAGTTATGGGGCGGTCAACAACAAAAGGGATGATCATGCGTATAGGTTTCTTTACCGACACTTTCCTCCCCCAGCGAAACGGTGTGGTCACCTCACTGTTGAGTTCCGGCGCCGAACTATCCAGACGGGGACACGAAGTATTCATCTTTTGTCCAAAATCAAACGTTAAAGAATCCAGAGGGATGACCGTTTATTCGTACCCGGCAGTTACATTTAGACCGTACCCGGAATTCAGGATAGCCGTGCCGCAAGGTAGAGACAAGGTACCAAAGCTTGACATCGTCCACACTCATTCGCCGTTCACCATGGGCTTTTTTGGGTGGCGTGTCGCAAAACTCCAAGAAATCCCTCGTGTTTCAACATTTCACACCCTGCTCCCAGAATACGTAAGCTATGTTTCAAGGCTTGGAAAAGTTATTCTAGAGCCGGTAACTTGGGAATTCTGCAGAACATTCTACAACAAACATCGAAAGTTAATAGCTCTAAGTAAAACGCTCAAAAAAACTTTACATGACCGCGGGATCAAAAAACCTATTGAAGTAATCCCGAACGGCATCGATACGAAATTTTTCCGACCGTTCGACAGAAAAAAAGCCAGGAAAAAACTGGGGTTGAACGGGGAGAGGATTTTTCTTTCCTTGGGGCGACTTGGGCATGAAAAAAGTGTGGACGTTGCGATACGGGCGTTTGAGAACGTCGACGCTAAGCTTGTTATCGCTGGGAGAGGACCAGCTGAACAGAAATTGAAAAAATTGACCAAGAAGTTAGGTCTCCGGGACAAGGTCGTTTTCAGGGGATTTGTATCAGAAAAGCTAAAGCCCTTGTACTATTCTGCTGCGGACGCCCTGATTATCGCATCTGAGACCGAAACTCAGGGGCTCGTCGTTGTGGAGGCCATGGGTTGTGGGACGCCTGTCATTGGGAGCAACTCCAAAGCAATTCCAGAAATAGTGCGCGATGGAAAAAATGGTTATCTCTTCAGGCCGGGCGACGTGGAAAATCTAGCCGAAAAAATCGAAATGTTTGATCTTTCTGATCGAATGATAAAAAACGCGATAAAAACATCCAAAAACTACTCGATTGAAAAATGCGCCACCAAGCTAGAAAAATTCTACCAAAGTCTTTAGAAGGTCCTGTTGAGCTGTTCGGCCTTTTCCATCGCGCTCTTCACGGTGGCGTCCATTCCCAGATATTTGAATTCAGAAAACCGGCCACACAGCACCACGCCCTCATCCGCAAAGAAGTTCCTGAGTATTATCGTATTTTTGTTATAATCCAGATCGTTGATCACATAAGCGTGTTTGGATCTCATCACTTTTGAAAAACATACCGTCTCCTTTTTTGCCACTTTGTGGTGGTCCAGTTTGTCCACAACATGTTCGATCAACTTTTCGTCTTTCATTTTCCAGATACTTTCCTGTGGAGCGCAAGTTATTTCGACGATCGCAGAGCTCTTCCCTTTTGGGGTAACGTGTGAACTATTATTGAAGGGAAAACACACCTTATTGAACAATCCCTCCTTTTCGCGCGGAAAATAAAGCCAGTGGAGATCGTTCATTTTCTTGACATCAAAACCCAAGAGAACCGTCACAAGCGAATTGTGCTTCAAACCCTTGGCCGCTCGTTTTATCTCTTTTGGAGTCCCGTGGTAAATGTCGACGAATTTTTCGATCGGAATGGTTGAGATTATCCTGTCGAATTTTTTCTCAGTTTTCCCGTCAGAAACGACCCATTTATTTTCCTCCTTCCCGACGCGCTTCACATCAAAACCCAACGTTATCCTGCCCTTCAGCTTATGTTCAAAGGCCTTGATGAGCGAATTGATCCCTCCATTTTTTGGATAATAGAAATAAAGCTGATGGGTGTAACCTTCCGTTTGAATGCCAAGTGATGACTTTATTACATCTTCAACCGGCGGCTGCGGAACCCTGTCTTTGACCCAATCCACGGCCATCTTACCGGGCTCAAAATTCCAGACTTTGCGGTTATACGGAATGAGGTATTTCTCCGTTATGCCCTCCCCGAAGGTTCGATACATCCATTCCCTGAAATTCCTTGGTTCCTTCGATTTACCTTTCTTGAACTTCATCCAGTTTTCCACATAGCTGTACAAACATTCGATATTGTCCCGCCTCTGCAGACCGGAGAGTCCATTCTCAAAAGGATATTTTATGTACCTGCCTTTGAAGAATATCTTAGTGTTCCTCCTTTTCCTCAACACATTTTTCCCTAGCTTTCTGACCATCAGACCTAAGATCTTTTTATCTCTAGAAAAAAAGTTCTGATTAT
>DTYD01000092.1 GCA_012962055.1 Hadesarchaea archaeon | reverse complement strand
TCTGGCCGAAGCCTTTGAGAACGCTGCCCTTGCCCTGTTCGAGGTGATGGTGGACACGAGCAAGGTGGAGGCGCGCGAGAAAGTGGATGTGGAACTGAAAGCGGAAGACGAGAAGGCACTGCTGTACGATTGGCTTGACAAACTTCTTTACTTCCATGATGCTAATCAGTTAGTCATGTCAAGGTTCAAGGTTGACATTTCAAAAACACCGGACGGCCTGAAAATAGAGGCCGGGGTTATGGGGGAGAGGTTCAATCCAGCTAAACATTCAGAACGGACCGCTGTCAAGGCGGTGACCTATCATATGATGGAGATCAGGCGGGGAAAGGACAAGTGTTCAGTACAGGCAGTTGTTGACATTTAACTTGTTTTTCTGACCAAAAGGTAATTAGTAACGTTGTACCTACCATATCTGGGTGAAAAATTGGTGTGGACGGGCAGGGTAAAGCAGATCGACGAAGTCCGCTGGGAGATCCCTCAGCAGTACAAAAGTGGCATGCTGGTTCCGGCTCGAATTTACGCCGATGCCGAGATGCTCGATGAGATGCGCAAGGACCTTACGCTTGAGCAGGCCGCAAATGTATCGTTCCTGCGCGGGATCTACAAATACAGCGTTACCCTCCCTGATGGGCACCAGGGCTATTCGGGCACGTCCAATCGTTTCCGGGCTAAGGGTTTCCCATTGGGGGCGTGGCGGCTACGGATGCGGAAACAGGGGTCATCAGTCCCGGCGGCGTGGGCTACGACATAATTGCCTGCAGGTGAAGCCTGAGGCAGTGTTAACTGCGGCGTGCGCCTGCTACGGACGGACCTCGACAAAAACGATGTGGTACCGAGGCTCCGTCAGTTGGTCGAAACACTCTTCAAAAACGTGCCTTCCGGATTGGGGAGCAGGGGGGCGGTAAAGCTCACCTCCGCCCAGCTCGACCAAGTGCTCGAAAACGGTGCCCGTTGGGCTGTCGAGAACGGCTTCGGCTGGGAGGGGGACCTAGAAAGGCTTGAGGAAGGAGGCTGCCTTAAGAGTGCAGACGCCAAACAAGTTAGCAGCCAAGCAAAACACCGTGGCTTTCCGCAACTGGGCAGTTTGGGGAGTGGTAACCATTTTCTGGAGATTCAGACTGTTGATAAAATCTATGAACCCGATGTAGCAAAAAAATTCGGCATCGACCGTGAAGGGCAGATCACCGTGATGATCCACACCGGTTCTCGTGGGCTAGGACACCAGGTCTGCTCGGATTACCTGCGAACGATGGAGCGGGCCACTCACAAGTACAAAATAACGCTTCCGGATCGGGAACTCGTCAACGTCCCGTTTGTCTCACCGGAGGGGCAGGCTTACTTCTCCGCGATGGCATGCGCTGCGAACTACGCTTGGGCAAACCGCCAGATGATCGTTCACTGGACCAGGGAAAGCTTCGAGCAGGTCTTTGGACGGGATGCCGAATCGCTCGGACTCCGTATCGTTTACGATGTCGCTCACAACATTGCAAAGTTTGAAAAGCATGAAATCGATGGGAGCAAGCGAAAGGTCGTCGTACACCGTAAAGGAGCGACACGTGCATTTGGGCCGGGCCACCCGGAGATTCCATCTATTTATCGCGAAGTTGGGCAACCTGTTCTTATCCCTGGGGACATGGGCACCGCCTCGTATGTACTCGTGGGGACCGAACAGGCGGCACTGGAGACCTTTTCGTCCACCGCTCACGGGGCTGGGAGACATATGAGCCGCACCGCAGCTCTAAAACAGTTCTGGGGTGATAACATCCGTAAGGAACTTGAGGGCAAAGGTATCATTGTAAAAGCGGCGAAGGCCTCGGTAATCGCGGAAGAGAGCCCACAAGCGTATAAAAATGTTGACAAAGTCTGCGAAATATCCCACAGGGCTGGAATCGCCCGAAAAGTCGCAAGGCTGGTTCCGATGGGGGTTGCCAAGGGCTAAAGACATGACATTCAAACCTTCCATTTTCATCCTGCTGCCCGTCTCGCTGATGGTCGATACCCCGGATCTCCGTCAAAAAACCGTCAAAGTCGGGTTGGTCGGGCGGGCGCTTGCCACATTCAAGGTCGATAAAGTCTGTATTTACCACGATGACGATCCTCATACAAAAAACCAATCTGCAGAAGTTACATTGATCGCATCTCTTCTGCGTTACATGGAAACGCCGCAATACCTGCGCAAGTTTCTCTTCCCTAGGAGTAAGGAACTCCAGTACGCCGGCCTGCTGCCGCCTCTGCGCACACCCCACCATCCGCTCCGCATAGAAAAAACAAAATCAGGCGCCCTGCGGGAGGGGGTGGTCACCAAAGCTGATAAACGCGGTAGCCTGCTGGAAATCGGTCTTCGGGAGAAAGGTGTACTCAACGAAAGGTTGAAAGTTGGTCGGCGGTTAACGACCAGGTTAGGAGAACGGCTGGACAGGGGTAAAATAACCGTCAAACGGGTGCCAAAAACCGACATTGGAGAGTACTGGGGGTATGAAGTATTGATTGCTGATAATCTTGAAGATGGCTTAAATCAGCTGGGAGCAGATTATAAAATAGGAACTTCCCGTTACGGCAGAAATTTATATGAAGCCGTGCGGGGTATAAAAGAAAGCAGCCCTAAAAGCGTGGGGGTGGCGTTCGGGGGGCCGTACGCAGGTCTCTTCGAGATTTGCGAGAATCAGGGCGTCGATGCGGAAGAACTCTTCGACGTCATTATAAACACGATTCCGAACCAAGGCACCGCAACGGTTCGGACCGAGGAGGCGCTAGTAGCCACGCTCGCGGTGCTGAACGCGCTCGTAAGGTGATAAAATGGGAAGAAGAAAACATCGCCCGAGGCGGGGTTCGCTCGCTTACATGCCCCGTGTGCGGGCCCCAAGACCTGTAGCCCAAGTACGGGCTTGGCCAGCGGAAGCCAGACTTGGCCTCCAGGGGATAGCAGGGTACAAAGCTGGGATGACCCAACTCTTCATGATAGATGATCACAGAGGTGGCATGACTGCAGGGCAAGAAATAT
>DTYD01000091.1 GCA_012962055.1 Hadesarchaea archaeon | reverse complement strand
TGTCGAGCCTGCGCCTCGGGTTCAAATCCCGGCCAAAGGCACTGCCTGCCGATGGGCGCCACCTCGAACTGAAGGTGGTAACCGGGGCGCCATCGTTTCACTTGGGAATTAACGGCGACCCAAACGGCAGGAGCGCAACAAGAATTCAAAAAATCTGAAAAATAATTCCTCTCAGAAAGCCTTAAAAGCGCTTTCGATGATTTTAAATAGCGAAAGGGATAAAAAGGAGATTTTGAGCCGCTTTCTGAGAGGGCCCGTAGCGCAGTCTGGCCAGCGCACCGGCCTTTTAAGCCGGGTGTCGCGGGTTCGAATCCCGCCGGGCCCGTCTGGGGAAACGCGGGTGAAAAAATGCCTGAGGAGTTCAGAGTTGGGCGGCATGTGCTCGTGCCAAAACATGAAATTTTACCAAAGAATAAAGCAGATGCGCTTTTAGGGCGTTATAAAATTCAGCCACATCAACTCCCACTCATAAAGAGTTCGGATCCAGCCGCTAAAGAAATCGGCGCAAAACCTGGAGATATTTTAAAGATCACAAGGGACAGCCCTACTGCGGGCATAGCAGTCGTTTACAGATATGTTGTCAACGGGTAGTGGTGAATGAATGCAGGACACTTGGCCCCTCGTAGAAGCTTTTATCAAAGAAAAAGGTCTTGTGCGGCAACACCTCGACTCTTATAACGATTTCATCGATCGTGGAATTCAGCAGGTAATCGACGAAATAGGTGGCATAGAGCTGGATATCAAGGGGACCAGCGTAAAGTTCGGTAAGATAAAAATCGAATCACCTTCCATCAAAGAGGCAGACGGTTCTCGACCCTCCATATTTCCGAGTGAGGCGAGGCTGCGTAATATGAGTTATACTGCGCCCGTGTTTCTCGAGATGGCGATTGTCAAAAATGGGAAAGAACAACCCCCACAGGAGGTCTACATCGGAGAATTGCCCGTGATGCTCAAATCAAAAATTTGTAAACTTTATCAAATGAATGAAGAACAGCTCATAAACGCTGGTGAAGATCCACTAGACCCCGGTGGTTATTTCATCGTTAATGGTTCGGAACGTGTAATCGTTGCCCAAGAGGACCTCGCATCCAACTCGATATTGGTCGAACGTGACGAGCGGATGGGCACCGAGGTAGCCAAAATTTTCTCGACTCATCATGGATTCCGTGCGCTGGTGGTGGTCGAACGAAAACGAGATGGATTGTTACGGGTTTCATTTCCAGCCGTCCCCGGCCAAGTACCACTTGTCGTTCTCATGCGAGCCCTAGGGCTGGAGAGCGATAAAGAGATCGTCGAAGCTGTATCTGAAGACCCAGAGGTTGTCCGAGAACTTTTTGAAAACCTACAAGAGGCCATTGATGTGAAAACGCAGGAAAACGCGCTTGATGTGATAGGAAAGAGGGTGGCGATCGGACAGACGAGGGAATACAGACTACAGCGCGCGCGGGAGGTCCTTGACCGATACCTTTTGCCCCACATAGGGCCTAAACCGACCGACCGTGTTAACAAAGCATACTACTTGGGACGGATGGTGGAACAGGTAATCGAGCTCGGTCTCGGGAGGAGAGATGTCGATGACAAAGACCACTATGCAAACAAACGCCTGAAACTCGCTGGTGACCTCCTCGAAAACGTGTTCAGGTTGGCTTTCCTCAACCTTACACGGGACATCAAATACCAGCTTGAGAGGGCAAATGCGAGGGGAAGGGAGCTCAATTTAACAACGGCTGCCCGTGCGGATGTGCTAACCGAAAGAATTAGACATGCGCTGGCCACCGGCAATTGGCCAGGAGGGCGGACTGGAGTCAGCCAGCTGTTGGACCGCACTAACTACATCGCGGCGATCTCTCATCTCAGACGTGTGGTGTCTCCCCTCAGTAGGACTCAACCCCACTTCGAAGCGAGGGACCTTCACCCGACCCACTGGGGGAAGATATGTCCGTCAGAGACCCCAGAAGGCCCCAATTGTGGTTTGGTCAAAAACTTGTCGTTGATGACCGAGATATCCACTGGCACCGAGGAAGGGAAAGTAGAGCGTTTGATGCACAACCTCGGTGTCACGAGGATAGAGAAAGGCAGCGAGAAAAAAGAGAGATGTGCAGTATACATCAATGGACGCTTGGTGGGGGTAACCGAAAACGGAAAAATATTGGTGGAAGAACTCAGACGCCATCGAAGAAAGGGGACCATAGATGAACAAGTTAACGTGGCATACAGGGAGGACACAGACGACGTGCGCGTGAACACAGACGCTGGCAGAGTACGCAGACCCGTGATCGTCGTTGAAGGCGGCAAATCGACTTTGACGCCGGAAATTCTTGAAAAAGTTGAGTCAGGTGAGGTGGGTTGGCCTGAGTTGATCAGAAAAGGCGTTGTAGAATATTTAGATGCTGAGGAAGAAGAAAATACTTTCATCTCTGTTTCTGAAGACGAATTAATTCCAGAGCATACCCACCTCGAGATCAACCCGTTGGTAATCTTAGGGGTAAGTGCGGCACTTGTTCCGTATGCTGAACACAACCAATCGCCCCGTAACACGTATGGCGCGAATATGGCGAAACAAGCGTTAGGGGTAACCACCACCAGCATTCACAAACGCGTGGACACGAGAGGACATTTCTTCCATTACCCGCAAGTCCCACTCGTAAGAACAAGGGTGATGAACGCTGTGGGTTTCGATCGTAGACCCGCTGGACAAAATCTTGTGGTGGCGATCGCGTCCTACGGTGGCTACAATATGGAAGACGCGCTCATAGTGAGTAGGGACTCCATCGATCGTGGTATGGGACGAACTACGTTTTATAGGGTATACGAAGCGGAAGAGGGGCGGTACCCAGGTGGTCAAGAAGACAAGTTTGAGGTCCCAAGCGAAGAAATTAGAGGATACGCTGAAGCGAGCCTTTACAGGAACTTGGATGAGGACGGAATAGTCGAAGTTGAGTCGGAAGTTCAGGGCGAGGACGTTTTGATCGGGCGAACTAGCCCGCCTAGGTTTTTGGAAGAGATAGACGAGTTTGGACTTGCAGTTGAGCATGGACGTAGGGAAAGCTCGGTGAGGATGAGGCACAGTGAAAAAGGTATTGTTGACATGGCCTTGGTCAGCACAGCTTCTGAAGGTAGCAAGTTCGTCAAGATTCGAGTGAGAGACATGCGTATACCAGAAATCGGTGACAAATTGGCTTCTAGACACGGGCAGAAAGGTGTGATAGGGATAATCATGGATGGTGCCGACATGCCGTTTACGGAGGATGGGATAACGCCAGATATAATAATAAATCCTCACGCAATTCCCTCGCGTATGTCTGTGGGGCAGTTGCTTGAGATGATAGCGGGAAAAGTCGGGGCATCTGCTGGAGAACGGATGGACGGCACAGCGTTCGGCGGGGTACCTGAAAAGAAGTTGCGGGAGATGCTGCACTCTTATGGGTTCAAGCACACGGGGAAGGAGGTCTTGTACAACGGGATAACCGGTGAAATGATTCCAGTGGATATTTTCATCGGCGCGTGTTATTACCAAAAACTTCACCACATGGTGGCTGACAAGATTCACGCCCGATCGCGGGGACCGGTGCAAGTCCTGACTCACCAACCAACCGAAGGTCGTGCACGAGAAGGAGGTTTGCGCTTTGGGGAAATGGAGCGTGATTGCTTGATTGGTCATGGTGCCGCAATGTTGTTGAGGGAACGCTTGTTGGATGCGTCGGATAGATATACCGGACTTGTCTGTGGCAAATGTGGAAGTTTTGCGGTCTATGACAGGCGGAGGGATCGTGCATATTGTCCCCTCTGCGAGGAGGACTCAGAAATTTATGGAGTCGAAATGTCGTACGCGTTCAAACTGCTTATGGATGAGTTGAGGTCCATGTGTATGTCGCCACGATTACAGTTGAGAGATAGAGCTTAGGTGATGAATGTGATGGGGATCCCGAAAGTGATCGATAGCATAAACTTCAGCTTGATGTCTCCAGAAGGCACGCGCAAGATGTCCGTGACCAAAATTATCACAGCAGACACGTATGATGAGGATGGTTATCCCATCGATAGGGGATTGATGGACTCAAGATTGGGGGTGGTAGATCCCGGTTTGAGGTGTAGGACGTGTGGTGGGCGTCCTGGTGAGTGTCCTGGGCATTTCGGACATGTCGAACTTGCAAGATCTGTTATTCACGTTGGTTACGTGGACACAATTTACAGCTGCTTGCGCGCGACATGCAGAAACAAAAATTGCAGCAGGATTTTGCTACCGCAGCAAAAACTTGATGAATTTCGCAAACAACTTGAGCACGTCGGAAGAGATGGGGGGAAGTGGTGGGAGATTTCCAACCAAATCATCCGGAGCGCTACCACAGTTGAAAAATGCCCCCATTGTGGAGAAAAACAATTCAAGATAAAGTTTGAAAAGCCCACCACTTTCGTAGAAGGTAAAAATCGCCTGACTCCAAGCGATGTACGCGAACGGCTCGAAAACATAAAAGAGGACGATGTACCGTTGCTGGGGATAGATCCAAAAATAGCAAGACCGGAATGGATGGTTCTGACGGTTTTGCCAGTACCCCCTGTTACGGTGAGACCAAGCATAATTCTTGAATCTGGCGTGCGTTCTGAGGATGATTTGACTCACAAACTGGTTGATATCATACGCATAAACCAGAGGCTTGCAGAAAATATAGAGGCTGGTGCACCTCACCTCATAGTAGAAGACCTCTGGGAACTGCTCCAATACCATGTCACGACGTATTTTGACAATGGAGTTTCGGGCGTACCACCCGCCAGACACAGATCTGGACGTGTCCTGCGCACGTTATCGCAACGTCTCCGGGGGAAGGAGGGACGTTTTAGAGGGAATTTATCGGGTAAACGTGTGGACTTCTCCGCACGGACGGTGGTATCACCTGACCCCAACATAAGCATAAACGAGATCGGAATTCCGGAGTACATTGCTCGAACCTTAACAGTTCCGATCCGGACGACCGAGTACAATATCGAGGAGTTACGTAACCTCGTTCGGAGAGGCACAGACATTTATCCTGGCGCGAACAATGTTGTCAGTTCTGACGGTAAACGTTACGACCTTCGTTATGCCGACCGGGAGGAGATAGCGAACAAGCTGGAGCCAGGTTTCCTAGTGGAACGCCACTTGAAGGATGGTGACATTGTAATTTTCAATCGTCAGCCCTCTCTCCACCGCATGTCCATAATGGCTCA
This sequence comes from Hadesarchaea archaeon, assembly GCA_012962055.1. Lineage (GTDB taxonomy): Archaea > Hadarchaeota > Hadarchaeia > Hadarchaeales > Hadarchaeaceae > B75-G9. The sequence goes on along the minus strand of DTYD01000091.1, from coordinate 352 downwards.
CGAAGTCCGTGTTCTCCCGGGGCACACCTTTAGACTTAACCTGAGCGTCTGCCCACCGTATAACGCAGACTTCGATGGCGACGAAATGAACGTACACGTACCCCAGAGCGAGGAGGCCCAAGCTGAAGCTAGGATTTTAATGAGAGTACAGGAACAAATCCTTTCTCCCAGGTTTGGAGGCCCCATCATCGGTGGGATCCAGGACCACATAACAGGGGCATATCTGCTGACGCGCGGGGGAAGACTGCTAACTAAGAGCCAGGCACAGCAGCTGCTGGCGCGTGTTGGATTTTTTTCAGATTTGCCCAAACCTGCCGTGAAGGAGAGGGGAGTTGAGTACTGGACGGGAAAG
>DTYD01000090.1 GCA_012962055.1 Hadesarchaea archaeon | reverse complement strand
TCCAGCACCTGGTCGCAGGGCCCGGCGGTCAATATTACACCCTGGATTTCTCGGTGGAGCCGGGCGAACTCGACGTTTTCGATTGGTACGTGCTGCTGAAGCCGAGCGAGAGAACAAAACCGTCCGTGAAGATATGGGTGAACCGCACCACTGGCAGCTCCGACTACAACTTTCCACCGGCACTCGATAACAACATCTACAAGATACGATATCACGGAGCTGATTACACCGCGACGCCGCTGACCGATGCGGAGAACGACGGAAACCCGAACAATTACATGCGGGTAAAGGTCACCGGCAACCCCTCCGAGTGGGTTGATGTGTTCGTGGTATTTCTTCCACGATGCTCCTCTTCTGAATTCGCTGCAAACGCACCGGAAAATGTGATCGCGACACTTGAAGTGAAGCTATGGAGGTAGAAAAATGAAAAACGATCAGAGGGGGTTCATCTTCAGCCTTGACGCGACCCTTGCCGTGCTCGTGATCATGATGGCCATGGCAGGGGTGGCCAGGGTCGGAGGGCCGGAACTCGTCTACGGACAGCACGGATACCTACGCCTTGAACGCTACGCTGAAGATGCCCTGGGGGTGATGGATCAGGTGGGGGTGCTCGATAGTATAATAGAGTCCATCGCGACGGATAACGACTCAGCTGCCATGGAGATGGCACGCGACAATCTCCTAGCGATCCTCCCCCCGGAAGTCCAGTTCAAACTTGTGGTGGGGGACGAAACCGTCTACCTGGACAACGTCTACCCCGGCACCGATAATCTGGAGTGGAGCAATCTTTTTGAAAGCGCTGAGGAGAGGGCGGTCGCAAGCCGAGTCACGACTAAGCGGCTCGCCCCACTTAAAGTGCTGGTCTGGGTGGACACGCGGCTACCCAGTAATCAGGTGCAAATGATAGAGGACTTCATAGACGCCATAGACAAACCAACTTGGGATGTGAGGAGAACGAGCGACGAGGGCGAATTCAGGACATATCTTTTATCAGGGATAGGAGGCTGGAGCCCGGATGCGGTCTTCATCCCTGACTCACTAGATCTCCAAGACGCCACGATTGACGCCCTGATATGGAACTACAATATCAACCATGGAGGGGTGGTCGGAGGGGGAGGATTCCTCTACAATAACCAGAGCTACAATTTCCCGTTCTTCGGGATCTGGATTTTACCTCCAATTGATGCCAAGTATGGGTACGAAAGCATGCATATAGTCGACCACACCCACCCGATAACCGCTACATCCCCGGAGTACGTCGATTACGCTGGAGATGACTATCCCGTCTACGAATACCTCTTCCTGAATCCTCTCACTGGGGAGAAAGCCACGCCGCTTGTCGATAACCTGGCATATTGGCCTGGAACGGGCGGTTACTGGTGGTGGTGGTTTTACATCGACCAGGATTGGGTGGCTCTGACGGCGCGGAGATCGGGCATAATTGCCCACGGCGGTATCCCGGAGAACACTTACAACCGTACTGTACTTTTCAACGCCCACATGGCCCAGAGCGCGATGGATGGGGTTGGAACAGGCGAATGGATAACTCTGGCGCAGCGCGCGATAGAATGGGTTTCAAGCGCGAACTTTGAACCGATAAAGCTCTACGTCTGGCGAGGGGGAGAGGCGAACTGAGATGTGTTTGAACAGGGATCGGCGAGGATTCGTCTTGAGCGGTTTGGCTTTATTGCTCATCCTGCCCGCCATGTTGCTGTCCGTCTCCTGCCTGGCCATGGTCGCCAGAGGGGGAGAAACTGTTTCCTCACAAATCATTTCCGATAAAGTCCACGCCACGGGATTGAGCTTGGAAGACACCATAGAATGGATGTGGCTCCAAAGCGGCGTTCCGGTCGATAACGGCACGCTATGGAGACTTGCGGACGAATGGGAGAACACCACCGGACTCCTGGTCGAGGTCTCCAACGTGGATGATAACTACGCCAAGGTTCATGTGCTCGTCATGGACCCGCTAGGAAACGCACGTTTTGAGGAAGTTATGGAGCTGACCGAATTTTTGGAGAATCAGGCTTAAACTTTTGAAACACAAGTGTACCGGTGAGGATCGGATGGCGCGAAAATCCGGGATAACTGATTTCTTCCGCAAAGTCGGAGACGCCGTTTTCGGGATCGGGAAGCTCCCGTGCAAGTTTAAGCGAAGAGCCCTGAAGGTAAAGAAAAAGGTCCAGCCTGAGAAAAAAGAAGAAATTCCAAAAATACTTCAGAGCTTTTTTGAACGGCGGCATGCAGGCTGGCCGGAGTACGTGATGTTCATGGTGCAGCTGGCAGTCCTCGCGTTGTTCGTGACGGCTGTGGTTTACATGGTGTTCCTCCCGGCAGAAACATTTATCTTCATCCCGCTGCTGCTGGGCCTCAGCGCATATCTGGCCTACCTCGCGGCCACCAGGCTCAGACGCGCCTTCAGACGGGATTACCCCGCTTATCGGAGCTTCGTGGCAATTTGTGTGGCGACCGCCTGGGTCTTCGTGATCGCCCTCAGGCACTCCCCCGTCGAGTTCTCCCTCCGGAACATTCACCTTGCCCTGATCCCCCCGCTGGCCGCGGTAGTGTTCGTCTTCGTGACATTCTTGACGTTCAGGTTCAAGTACGGGCGGAACTTCACATACGGCACGGTGGAGCAAACCAAAGGCCGGCGAGCGACTATCTGCGTGGGCTACGACATATGCAGCAACGTGAAGGCCGGCCTCTACCCGGTCGAGAGCTTCATCAGGGTAAAACGAGGGGATATCGTAAAGTTAAGCGTCGAAAAACCGATGTTTGGACTACGGGGTGCTAAGGTTGGAGTAATTCTGGAAAAAATTTCTCGCTAGAGCGCCTCCATTACGCGCCCGTGACCACCAACACGAATTTCCAGTACAGATCTCCGTAGAGTACAGCTATGAGGACACCGGCACCTAGGGCCGGAGCGAAAGGGACCCCTCTCTTAATTTTTATATCGTTTTTGAGTCTTCGTTTTCGGACCAAGCGTTTGAGTACCCCAACTTGGTAACGTGTGAGGCCCGCCGCCCTGCTCGGATTCGTGTAGGCGCGGTCCCACCCGGGTCTTCCAAACCTCGAAGCCCACCTCCCAATTTTTCCGTCCTTCTCGTAAATCGTCTCCGCTGGAATCATGCCCTCCTTCAACTCGGTGATTTTGACCCGCTCGTAAAGCGCACCGCGGCCACGAACCCGGCAGATCGCTACGTAGACCAGGAGCACCGGTATCGCAGCTACGATGCTGTTGAACAGGATGGTAAGGGGAAAAAGCGGATAACTACTCGAATATGGTGCAGAAGCGTGGGGGGGAGAGAACATCGGAAGCAGCGCGCCCAGCGCGGTGAAGAGCTTGACATCGCCGCCGGCCCAGCCACCAGTCAGCCACATCGCGTAACCTATGCCGAAGGCTATAGCAGCTCCAATCGCTCCGGATGTCAAAACTAAAGGATCTGCCCGGTAAATCCCCAACAGGAGGTAGAACAAAATTCCAAGCCCGATGAGCGGATAATTCAGCCTGTTCGGGATAATGCGCCATCGCATATCGGTGTAAACGGCTATGCACGTCGCGCCGAGGGCGATCGCGGCCGGAATGTGCTCTGGCTCGAACAACTGACCACGCGTACTACTTTGATTTGGGGTTTAAGATACTCTTGCTAAACGACTAACCCAAGCGCTCCGACCAGATTAGGGAGGATGACGTTGTCCCTCACGTTGTCTATCTCACTACCGACGCTCGAGCCCAAACTCGCAGAAGCTATGCTGATTATGATGACAATAACCCCCACGACCATTATCACCGCAGCGAGCAGCGTCAGGTACTCGAACGCTCCCTGAGAACGGCTATCCACCTCATCCACCAACTCATTAAATTATCGAAATCTCGAACACGTATTTCTCTTTAATCTTATCGTTAGCTTATCCCCGCCATCGTCGCCAGCGTCCGTCAGAGTTACGGGCACACCTACCTCCAAAGCACTTGGACCGGTCGTGAACGCGGTTATTATTGTC
>DTYD01000089.1 GCA_012962055.1 Hadesarchaea archaeon | reverse complement strand
TCCGGAACCAAAAGTGCTGTTTATCTGGTTGCGCTTTGCGATAAAGTATTTCTGCCATGCCAGCAGGTGGTCGTAGACCGTCACCTCCACACTCCCTCTGAGATCGTTTTCAGCCGCATATGTGAGGTCGTTGAGTTAAGTTCTACTGTGGCTTCTCCAGATCCTGCTGTCTTGTCCTCGCCTCCCCTTTCATTTCGATGAGGGTGACCCAGACCTCCATGTACGGTCCCGCGGCCTGTTTTGTCGTTATCATTGGGGGGGGAGGAGCGCATGAGGCTCCTGTTTCTTTGAACCAAGACGATACCCCCGTTTTCGTATATCCACTCCTGGAGGACGATGCGGGTTGGCCGAGTAGAATTTTATCGTGTCGTCTTTTACCTTTAAGGAACCGGTGGTGTACCACCCAAGAAGGGGGAGAGGATCGGAGCTGAGTTTGACATCGACCGTGTAAGAATAATCAGTCGTCATAGGGGTGGTACCAGCCCCCAAGGCTGTATTCTCTCTCGCACCGAATAGACGGACTGAAGTCGGTAGCAGAGACAAATGGACGGAAGAGCACGGAGCGGATCCGAGTGTTGTTCAGGCGGCGAACTCTGAGGTTCAGGCAGTACGTGAACACGAGCGTACGGAGGGCGATCGAGCGACTGTGGCGGGAAGGTATCTCGGAGATTGTTGTCGGAGACCTCAAGGACATCCGAGCGAGCGTCAACGGTGGACGAAAGAGCAACACGATGGTGCACAACTTCTGGAGCCACCGCCATCTTATGCAGCGGGTCCGGGAGGTTGCGGAGGAGTACGGCATCTCAGTCGAGACGGTGAACGAGAGCGGGACTTCGAGTCGCTGCCCGTGGTGCGGAAGCGGGGAAGTGGTGAAGTGCGGCAGCTGGTGAAGTGCAAAGCCTGTGGGATTGAGGCACATCGGGATGTGGCTGGGGCCCTGAACATAGGTGCCGTCCATAGCGGAGGGCACGCAAACTGGGTGATGGCACACCCATTGGATGTTCAGGTATGAGCTTTCAAGAATCCCTCGAATTCATTCGAGGGGAGTGTCAAAATCCAAGTCGAATTTTGAGTTAGGTTCCCCAAATGACTTCATACTTTTTTGCCACAACCTACTATTGCAAATGGTGAAGTGATTGATAAAAAAGTCTGATGATATTTGTCATGCTAGTTTTGCTTATGATTTCCGGATTTGGTTGGCTAAACTCCTTCCGAGCGTCCTTATTGAACAATGAAAATATCCCCTCAATTCCATACGACAACACATACAGCTGGACTGAGGTATTTCACGGGTACGAGGCCTATCTCGACCGCAGGATTTCTTATTCCGTGGTTTCGGGACCGAGCATGGAGCCGACGTTTGGAGATGGGGACGCGGTCATGTGGGTGGAAGTAAACCCGGCAGAACTCAGGGTCGGCGACATAATCGTCTTCCAGCACCCGACCAGATCCGAAGAGGGGTTATGGACCCACCGGATAATCGGTATAACGACAAACGGAGGATCCCAGTTTGAGACCAAGGGGGACAACCGGGCGGAATCCGACGCGGAAACCCCCATCAGCGCTTTTTACGTGACGGAGAAGTATCTCAGGGGTTTCGTGATCGGCGTGGTGTATAACGCTGGCCCAAGCTGAGTCATCAGTTTTTACTCATCGGAGGCACGTTTTCAGGACCGCTTCTGCAAGCTTGGTTGGCAATTCCTCTCGCGTTTCTTGCGTCACCTCGAAAATTTTGATATCATCGCGAGTCTTGACCTCACCCATGAACCCTGCCCGCGTCCGCTGATGGATTACAGCGAGCAATGGTTTCAGGGAGTCGAGCGCCGCAAGTACAGCTTTCCTGAATCCCTCGCTGTGGATCTCCATTGGTGCGATCTCATCGATGACCAAAAAATTCGCTTCTTTCAACGCTTCCCCAATCGCTTTCTCGCTCAGCTCACTCACATTCGTCACGTTGACTCGATACTTACTCACCTGTGGGCCTTCACGCTGGTTCGCGTGCGCTAGGACACGCTCCTCACCAGTCATGATGTTGATGATCTTGAACCCTAGCCTGACCCCGCCTTCGCGAATTTCGGGACAGTATATCCCGCCAGCACGCAATCCTTTTTCACGTAAAATAGATGCAGCCCGCTCGATTATCGAGGTCTTGCCACTTCCCGGAGGTCCCGTTATCAGAAAGTTGTTGGGCATTCTCCACGCCAGGTGAACTGATTCACGTGGTTTGTGCGGCCAATATGACATCTTTTGTGGCGCTCTGGTAGAACTCATACTGAACTATGCCCTCACCAGCTTCTGTTGGGACTTTGACAACGTAAATCGCGTTCACGCTGAAATCCAGCACTCCGGCTTCCAGAGCGTTATTCATTACGTCGCTCGCATAGTCCTGCCACCCCACCGATGCCGCGTCGGATGAACCAGCGGCCATGGCTTTCAGCGCCTCCCAGATGTTGGTGGCATAGCTCTGGCTAGTGGCGCCAGAGGTCATGGTCCAAGCTATCGTGGCGAGGTCATCCGTCGAGTAAAGTATGTTGTTTACCGCGGCGTTTCCGGTTATTAAGTGCAGGTTTTCTGTGGTTCTATCGTAGACGTATATGTTTACGAGTGAGCCGGCTGCGAGCGTCGGTGACCTGTTCACGGTGTCAGAAATTGGAACCAGCAGATAGCTCGTGCCCTCAAAGTCTAGTTTGCGCAGAGTTTGCCAATCATGGTCCGCAACGTACGCCAGCGCATCGGTTTTTGTCATGAAGTACCAACTGGTGTGTGACGAGTTGCTCTTCATCACGAGATTTTCACTTTCTTTTCCTGAAATCAGATCTGCGAAGAAGTTTTGCCAGGTTGTCGTTGCTTGGTTGTCTATAGTTCCAGAAGCTTCATAACTCTGAAGCTCGGCCAGGGTAGTTTTCGCGTTTATTTCACTTTGGAGGGTTTGTAGGAGAGTGCTTAGGGCTTCAACTTGTTGGGCACTTCCGGCGCCGGTGGCCGAGTAAAACGAACCTGCGGTGGCGGAGGCGCCCCTGTCTAACAACTCTTTGCGCTTTTCTTCGCGCTGGATGGCTGCATTCACTTCAACCATGATCGACTCAACTTCTGTGGATGAACCTGCAGCCCGTATCTCGCTGGAATAGGTCGAGGCGTCAGAAATTGCTTGAGGTGTACCGATCGAGTTCAAATCGTCGACCAAGGACATGGCCGAGAGTTTTGAGGCCTCCAGCGTTTCCGCAGCCGGTCTGGCGACGAAGAAGTAAAACACGCCGAAAATGATCGAACCTATGATGAGGAAGACAACAGCTGCACCAATAACAGGTCTGACGTCTATATTTTTTTGGGCTATATAACCACCCGTTTACAAAAATTAATGTGCGGCGTCGGTTTAAATAGTTTAATCGGTCATCTGTGTCGGCATGTTTCCGAGGACGGTTGAGTATCGAAAGGTTTTTATTAGCTCCGGAGTGAGGAAATCCGACAAAAAACAAGGAGGGCATAAAACCATGGCTGAAGAAAAATCTACACCGAAAGAAAAAACCGCTGAAAACGTGGTTTTTGTAGGAGTGAAACCGGTGATGAACTATGTACTTGCAGTGATAACGCAGTTCAACGAGGGTGGCAGTAATGTCACCCTGAAGGCACGAGGTAGAGCGATAAGCAGGGCCGTCGATGTTGCGGAGATCGTCAGAAACCGGTTCTTGCAGGGGTTAGCTGTACAAAACATTTCGATTGGGACCGAAGAGGTCCAAGGCGAGGGCGGCGCGGCAAACGTTTCGACCATCGAGATAATGCTCGGCAAGGGCAAGTGAGTCCCTTCCGCGCCCTTTTTTATTTTTTTATTCTGGAGCGAACCTAGAATTGTTAAGTTTGAAACTTCAGAGGATTTAATACCGACACTGCAGTTTATCGAGTGGGATGAATATGAAACTTGAGGGCATCAGAAACTTACGGCGAACTCACCTCTCTATCCAGATCACGCCGAAGCTGTCCGAGAAAGAGGTGGTGGTGATGGGCAGGGTTGGGGACGTACGCGATTTAGGCGGGATCAAATTTTTTATTCTTTCGGATATCTCCGGCGCAATTCAGATCACCGCGCCAAAAGCTAAGACAGACAAAAAATTACTGATGAAAATCGATGAGCTGACCAGGGAATCGTCGGTCGCTGTGAAGGGAAAGGTAGTCGTGACAAAACAGGCGCCGAGAGGCGTTGAAATATTGCCGTCTGAGATAAGGATACTAAATCCCGCTTCCACCCCCCTCCCGCTGGATCCCCAGGGGAGAGTGAAAGCAAATTTGGACACGAGACTTGACGCACGTGGGTTGGATCTTCGTCGTCCGGAGTCTCTTGCGATATTCAAAATCCGTCATCACGCACTTCAGGCCATACGGGATTATCTAGTAAAACATGATTTTATAGAAGTTCAAACCCCAAAGATAGTTGCAACCGCCACCGAAAGCGGAGCGGCCCTTTTTCCGGTTTCGTATTTCGAGAGAGAAGCCTTTCTGAGCCAGAGCCCGCAACTCTACAAGGAGGTGCTCACGGGTTGCTTCGAGCGCGTCTTTGAGGTTGGTCCAATTTTTAGGGCGGAGGAGCACGATACCCCCCGCCACCTGAACGAGGCCACATCCATCGACATCGAGGTCGCATACGTCACCGCTGACGACGTGATGGACATTCTTGAGGGGCTGATCGTTCGCGCCTTTGCCGAGGTAAAGAAAAAATGTGAAAAAGAGTTGGAGGTGCTCGGTCACAAACCGGAGGTCCCCAGGAAGCCATTTCCGCGCTTGACCTACGATGACGCTCTAAATAAACTGGAGCAGGCAGGTGTGAAAATCCCATGGGGCGAGGACCTGCCGACCCCTGCAGAGAAAAAACTTGGCGGGCTCGTAAAAGGTGCGTATTTCGTGGTTGACTGGCCAAGCGCGATAAAACCATTTTACATCCATCCGAAAAAAGACGATCCAAAATTATCTGAAGCTTTTGACCTCATGTTTGAAGAATTGGAACTGGCCTCAGGTGGCACGCGTATCCATGAGGGGGAGTTACTTGTGCAGCGGCTGAAACAAAAAGGACTCAACCCCGATAATTTCGAGCTGCACATCAAAAATATGGTGGCGGTCCCTCCACATGCAGGGTGGGGCTTGGGGTTAGACAGGTTAACAATGGCACTTACCGGCACCGAAAACGTGAGAGAGTGCGTGCTGTTCCCACGCGACCGGAAAAGATTGACCCCTTGAGTCGCCCTATAACAATCCCTTCAACTTCCACAGGAACTTCGGGTGCGCTTTTGCCAACGCCTTCAGCAAATCGGTTAGGCTTATTTTGTCGAACCTGACCCCGCTCAGGCTTTTCGCAAGCATGTCCAATTCATCGTCCGACAAACTGAGTAAGACCTCTTTTCCCTTCAGGTACTGTTCCAGCCTCCTCCCCATACTCTTCCGCCAGCGCTTCTCATATTCGTTCAACCTTTTCTCGGATGTGTTGCCTTCTTCGACAGCCTTTGCAGCGACCTCACCCGCGATGGTACCTGCGCGCATAGCGGAGTCTATCCCTCCACCGGTCAGGGGGTTGACCTGATGTGCCGCGTCACCGACCACGAGCAGGTTGTCTCTCACGGTTTTCTTGATGGGTCCGCTCACGGGAACCCCCCCGCCGTTTATCTCGACAACTTTGCCATTCGAGAGATTTGGCATGTGCGCCACAAAATCACGGAGATACTCGATTGGCCTCCTCTGGGCCCTGCTGCCCAAAACACCCAGACCAACGTTTGCCATATCTCTGCCCTTTCCGAATATCCAAGCGTATCCGCCCGGGCTTACCCTGCTTCCCAAGTAGAACTCCATCATTGAAGGATCTAGGTCCACCCCGACCATCTGAAATTGAATACCGCTCTCGATGTTGACCGGCTTCAGCGTGGTGTTCAGCCCAGCCCACCTAGCCACCCGGGAACCAACGCCATCCGCCGCGATGACCACGTCGGCAGCTACCTCGAATCTGCCCCCAGTCCCCAGGGCCTTTACGCCGTTCGGCCTGCCGTTCTCAAGTACCAACCCATT
>DTYD01000088.1 GCA_012962055.1 Hadesarchaea archaeon | reverse complement strand
GCATTGACAAAGTCCCATCCCTCCTGCTCGCACACGGTTATGAACCATCGAAATAACTTGGCATACTTCCGACCGAGCTTTTCGAGCCAGCCGATGGTAATCGGACTCGAAGTGGTGATTGGAACTTCATACGCCTGTTGGAGTTTTTCCACGCCTTTTTACCTCCCTCATCAACCTTTTAATCACATCCTCGTACGTTTCGCGGGGTTCAACTCACCTGTCGCTCAATCGCGCGAAGCCACGCATGCCAGTCTCTGAAAATCTTAGAGTACCTGATCTTTCCGCGTCTGAGTTGCTCTTCAAAGAGGGCGTGCCAGGTCAAGTTTGAGCGCACCACAAAATCAGCCTCAAGAAGTTCTGGTCTTTGAAGCTGCGTGGCCGTCTCGACCAGAGCTTCGTGGATTTTGCTTCTTAGTTCCAAGTTGTGCATGACCTCCCGAGACGTCATTCCCCATTTCCGGGCAATATTCGCGATAAGGTCAGACTTTTGCTCGCGAAGGGTCCTTGTCGGCTTGAGTTCGTCAGCGACACGATCATAATACATCAAATTCTCGAAGCCGCCCTCTGCGATGGGATCCCTGCGCCAGTTTTTTCGTACTTCGGTTATCTGCACAACCCTCCGGGCTCGATTTGCGCCGCCCTTCAACCGGATGGGCACAGCAGTAACGATAGCATCTGTTGCCTTGAATGAACTAGGTGGAATTCCCAAGTCGTAAATCACCCGCTCAAAGACATCGCGCGCGGTCGCTCCGTGGATCGTACCCATGACTGAGTTACCTGCGGCTCCGACCCGCATTGCCTCGTAGAGTGTCTTGGATTCCGGCCCGCGTACCTCACCGACTACGAGCACGGATTCTCCCAGTCGAAGCGCTGCTCGAAGCGCGTCCTCAGCCCGGAGTTCCGCGCCCGCGCCCGACATCGCCGACTGCACCTGAAGCGCTTGGATTTTGAACCCGAGTCTGCGCAGCTGTTCGACCTGCAGCTCCTGTGTGTCCTCGATTGCGATGATTCTGAACTTCGGGAGGAACTCGAACATCATCGCTCCCAGCAATGCCGTTTTTCCGGCACCTCTAGTTCCCGTCACGAGCAGCGAAGCCTGAGCGTCAACTAGCAGGCTGAGCAGGCCGGCTGCGTAAGAGGTCAAGAATTTCGCCTGGATAAATTGAGGTAAGGTCCAAGGAGTCGATTTATGTCTGCGCAACGCAAACGCCAGCCCTTCCGGACTTAGGGGGTGCCCGATCGCCGCTACCCTCACTCCCCCAAGGTTTAAGTCGAGCACTGGGTCAGCCTCGGAGAACGGTCGTCCGCTAATTGCACGGAACCTCGATATCATGGCCTCTGCGTCGTCTGGAGTGAGGAAGATGTTTGTGATGCATTCTTCGTGATCGCGGTGATAGATATGCACCGGGGTTTTTCCGACGGGGGCGTCCACGTAAATATCCTGTACCCGGGTATCCGCAAGCAGAGTTTCGAGCAACCCCAACCCAGCGGTGAATCGAGATAGGTGTTTGGCCAGCCACGCTACTTCCTGTCTCGAAATCTCTAGCCTGTTATTTACCACGAGCTTTGCCATCAAGTCCTCGTTCAGGCGCGCGATTTGCTCACGCGCTCTCAGCGGGTTCGGATCTAGGGCTGGCGCCTGTCCGATCATGAGTTGCCGCGCTCGCTGGAGGAGTTTTACGTGTTCGTGGGGGAGGCGATACTCGGGAGGGACTAAAAAGTAGAGGTTCTGGAGCTTTCCGGCCAAGCGGTAAATCTTCACCTCGCTACCCTCAACACCATAGGAATCAATGAGTCCGCATCCCTGTGGCGGTTCCAATAGCAACCGAGAGGTCAGAAAGCAGGGTCTCACAAACGGCTGAATGATTTTCGAATAGTCATTGCGCCCCTTGCCGTCCTTCAGGAGGGCCGAGCGCTCGAGCGAAGTGACGATGGGCTCCAAAGTGTTTTTTATGAATTCGGCACGGCATGCCTTACACCTACCAGTTCCGCGTTTGACCCTCCAACGCATCTCACGTGAAAATTCTCGGAGCTTGCAAAGTCCGGACGCCGGATCGTAAAATAATTCGTCAAGCGATCGTTCGAGTTGTTCTTTACGCGAGGCCTCACACCGTTTGCAGTCGTCTGGAGTCAGGTGCGCAAGCGACCACCAGCGGTTCTCCCGCACCACTCCTGCAATTTCTTTGAGCGCTTTCAGTCCCACCCCACTGTACTCGTGTTCGTATACCTCCGCGAGGACAACGACATCGACGTCTGAGTTTTCGACCAGCGCCTCGATGACCCCTCGCATGCAGTCCCGGGATTTCTCGACTGAAGCTCCCTTTTGGCAACTAGCGCACTTGAACTTCATCACACGTTCGCCACCCAGCGTTACGACCGACCGCTCGCAACTCATATCTGTGGCATCCTCCCCCGACGCTTCAGCTCATCGTCAATTCTGCAGAATGCGAGGTCCAGTTTGCTGTAAATCTTCATCAATTCTGCGAGATTGGCTTCGGTGGTTGAGAGTCTTCGTTCCACCCCGCGCAGGCGCTGGTCGAGCAGCCTCACATCATCGCGCAGGCGGGCTACCCACCTCCCATGCTCTGCGAGCACCACCGTTTCACCGCTACGTTTCCAGACCATTGCCATCCCCTCTGCTCCTCATTTCCTGAAGGTCTAGGAGCCGATTCGATATTCGCACCAGCTGCCGGAATAACTCTCGATCCTTGAGCGCCTTACGCCAGGAATCTGGTTGGGCCATCAAAAGCACCCAAGTTCGTTCGCTTATCGCCCCGGCCTCGTGCAGTTCCTCAAACAACCTCTCCGGGTTAATCCTCCCATGACCCTTCAGCTGTGCCCGTACGCATGCCAGCCTCAGAAGATCAGCTTCCCTTGTCATGAACTCCCTCAGCACCAGCAACTCGTCTTTTAATTTGATCAGATCCCGGCCGGCAAAACGCAACCAGTCAACGCGCGTGGGGCCGCCTCGTTTTACATTGGACAAGGACCGCATAAGTTCCGAGGCTGCCCCTCTGACCGAGTAGAGTACTTCCAACAAACGTTTGTGCCGCGTATTATCTCCCTTAGTGACATCCAGCAACTTCTCCAGCATCGAGTCCAATTTTTTCCATATAGGGGCCGCATTTCTGGGATC
>DTYD01000087.1 GCA_012962055.1 Hadesarchaea archaeon | reverse complement strand
TCTTTCTCGCGTATAGAAACGGCTTCCTCAGTTTATATGCGACAAGGGGGGCGATGGGGACGCCGGCTGTTGGGACCCCTGCAACGCGATTGAAGTCGAGCTTTAGGTCCTTGAGCTTGGCCACATATGCGTCGGTCGCAAGGTCTAGCAACTCCGGGTGTGATGGTACAGTCCTCAGGTTGATGTAATACGGGCTTGTGCCACCTGAGGATAGTTTGAATTCCCCAACTAGAATGCAGTTGCGCTGGGCCAGATCAAGTGCAATTTTCGATATATCGGCGTTCATTTTCTCATCACCTCCAGTATCTCTTTGGCTTTCTCCTTTGGTGATGGAGCCTGCGCAATGCTTCTACCTATGATTTCGAAGTCGGCGCCAGCCTTGAGAGCCGAGCCGAACGGTGCCCCTTGGGTTCCAACTCCCGGGGTAAACACGAGCTTAGAGGATTGGGTTTTCTTTGCGCGGGTTATGAGTTCAAGGTAAGTTGCGGGCAAGACGAATCCGTCCACCTCGGCCGATGTAGCTATATCGAGCAACTCGTCTAGGTATTTGTTTAGATGTTCAGCCGCACCGGGATGGCTCATCGCGCATAGTCCAAGTACTCCTTTTTTCTTTTCATTAGCGAGTTTCACAACTTGGTCGATTGCTTCCTTGTTCCCGATTGCTGCGTGGACGATAAGGGCGTCGAACCCGACTTCGAACAGCTGTTTTGCCACTAGGCGATTGATGTGACCTATATCAGCCATCTTCGAGTCACAGATGAAGAAATAACTCTCCCTTGAGGATTTGATGATTTCCTCAATGTGGTCCAGTCCCAAGCCGAATATAGCTGGGAGCCCTATTTTCACACCGGTTATCAACCCATTTAGTTCGGCAAGAAGGTCTTGAACTCCGGTGCGAACGTTGAGCCTTTCCTTGGATCTCTTTTCATGCAGCTTAATTTCGTAGGGATTAAAAACGGGATCAAGTGCAAGTACGATTCTCGAGTTTGCCTTCCTCGCTGCTTCCGATGTTTGTTTAACGAAGGCCTCGCTCACAAGCCCTTCCTTAGTTTGATATGAGGGCTTATAAAAGGCTTACGATAGGGCTTAACTTGCTTTTAACAGTTCACTCACGCGTGAAAGTAAAGCAGATATTTCCAATGCAAGAATGGCCACTCTAGAATTCTGACGGGCCCAAAATAGCCCACACCACCAACTTTCGGCTCGTCACGAGTTCAGTCCGGTAGTATCGGTTAAAAATAGTTAGTAGATTAGAATAACAACAGGGGGTTCTGCGCTAGTTTTAAGGCATGAATTTGCATAGCTCTTATCGCTTTTGGAGGCTGACGAGAACGGGGGGCGAACAACCCCAATGAGGTGGTGGGATGAACCCCAAATGCCCAGTCTGCGGAGTAGACTCCTGGAAAAACGGCTTCAGCCGAAGCTGCCGGCGCGTGTACAAGTGTAAATCTTGCAGGTAAGAAGTTTAACGATAGGGCCGGAACGCCTTTCTGGCACCTGAAAAAAGAGGAAAAGGACGTTTTAACAGCCGCGCTGCTGTATGTGAAATTCCCGATATCAACTTACCAGGTTGTGGACCTCCGTGGGGCGCTGGCCTCAGCGATTTAGTGCGTCGGCAAAGAAAATCGCTAGACGCTACAAGATCAAGTTCTCCAAGATCTGGCACGTAGACGAGAAATTCACGTCTCACAAGCGTGTCCCATCGAAGCGGCGGAAGCGAGGAAAGCGAAAGTGGGCGTACCGGATAACGGTTCTTGATTCCGAGGGCAACGTTGTTGCCAGCTACCTGGCCCCAGAGCGGAGTACAGATGCCGTTAAGGAAGTCCTGAGGCGGGCAAAGAAGGAGGCTGGCTTCTCGCCTGACATCGTCGTGAGCGATAAGTACAACGCCTATGATCGAGGGGTAAACGTTCTCGGCAGGCGCGCGAAGCACGTCCGCGCCCATTTTGAAGGAAAGTTCATCCCCTATGGGAAAGGCGTCGTCCTGTTAAGCAATAACAAAATCGAGCGCTACCAAAGATAGCACCGAAGATCCGCTCCATGCGGTGTGTGAAAAATCTTGATAGGGGGGACTGCTTCTTCCAGCTTTACAACTTCTTGCATAATTTCTTCAGAAAATGTAGATTGAAGCAGATTCTGAACCACCTCGGATTAAAGCTCGATTTGGGCGGGCCGGCGAAACTGTTCTATATGGCAAGGGATTTTTAAGATAGAATTTCGTGGGCCGATCGGGCCGGTGAAAAGATAGAAGCAACCTTTAGTCCTGAAAATTTTGCCTCACAACCGCTTCACAACCACTGCGGTGCTGTGGCTAAAAGTGGACACTCCACAAACTACGCACTTTTCAAGTGCAGGTGCGGGTTGACCGTGAACAGTGACAGAAAAGCAAGTATGGCTGTCGCTGTGAAATCCCTGCTGGTGCAGGACAAGCATACTTCTGACCGAAGTGCTTTTTTCCAGTTTACCAGCGGGCCGGTCCGGTAAACGGACTGCTGCGTTCCGATGCGGATGGTTCGAGTTTTGCCGTGCATGGGCTCGACCGTCCTATGGGAAGCCACCTATTTCAATAGGTGGTAGTTTACTTCCTCATCTTTTTCGCGCGCCTTTTTCTCTCCTTTCTCCAGCGAAACCACTCAAAAATCCAATACGATATTATTAGAGCGAAGCCAGATACAACCATCAATCCATAGCTCATCTTCACGCCCAAGTTATAAATCGTGTTTGGTAAAATTAGGAGGATGAAGCTGACCAGAACGACTCTTCCACCATAGGGGTATCCTCTTCCCTTTAAGTCCCACCTTATTGCCCGTACCATGACATAAAGTCCCAAGCAGACAACGGGGATGAACGGGAGGACGGCGACAGCCCAGCTTCCGGTAAATTCGTGCAGAGCTTTGAACAACCGCCACATTATCGGGTTCATCTCGTAACCACCGCGCTCCAACGCTATCCAGGTGGTCACGAGGATGATGACCACCATCGCTATCGCTACGACCCAGAGATACTTTTCAAGTTTCCCCATGCCTGTACCTCAAATTTGCAAATTGAGTATCATCCAACGTTGGAGTTTTCCCCATATCCTTTTGTCACTTGTCCACTCTTTTATTCTAGGCTTTTTAAATACATTCGTGGCAAATTTAGCCGACACTTTTGTATCCGTTT
>DTYD01000086.1 GCA_012962055.1 Hadesarchaea archaeon | reverse complement strand
TCGAAGAAATTTCCGATAGCTTGGTTCACGATCGGTCCGGTTCCCGTGGAGATCAGCGCCAGGCCCTTCGTCTCCGCTGACCTCTGGGGCATCTTGGTGGGGCTACTCTGGGACCGCTTCGAAGGTCGGTGAATGATGTTCCAAACCATGAAAATATGGACGTTCCCGCTCCTCGTCTTGGCGTTGTTCGTCACCCTTCTAGGCCCAGCGGTAGCGTTCTCCGGCTCTGGGAGTGGAACTGAGAACGATCCGTATCAGATATGGAACGTGAGTCAGCTCCAAGAGATGCGCGACGATCTGTACGCTCACTATGTGCTTGTGCACGACATAAACGCTCGGCCGACGCTTAGCTGGAACGATGGTATGGGCTTCGAACCGATCGGGTATCAGGGTGTCTCGTTTCGGGGATCTTTCGATGACCGAGGCCATACCATAAAAAATCTGAATATACGCAGGTCCGATATCTCCCATGCGGACCTGTTCGGTTACGTCGCCCAAGATGCCATCATCGAGAATCTGAGACTAGAGGACCAGCACGTGACCAACACCAACACGGGCAACAACACCGCCACAGGGAGTCTGGTAGCGATCAATGCCGGGACGATCCGATGGTGCAGTGTCGGGAGGTAGTATCGTGGAGAGTTATTCGACGGGTGAGGTAAGCGGGAGCAGCGGAGTAGGTGGCTTGGTGGGTTACAATGACGGCGGGGCTGTGGAGAACTCCTTTTGGGATAACGAGGCCCCGGGGGGGAGGATTCCAGTTCAGGCGGGACCGAGAAGAGTACCTCCGAGATGCAGACAGAGTCCCACCTTCACCACCGCTGGCTGGGATTTCGAGAACGTGTAGTGGATTGTGGATGGAGAGACACATCCACAACTGAGAAGCCTGAGCCCACCTCCACCCCAAGAGGAGGAGGCGCCGGGAGAGGTACCCCTAATCTAGATCGATGTCAGTGTTGTTATTGCCGCTGCCGTAGGTTTTCTTTTGCTAAGGCGATCTTAAAAACCACAAAATCCCAATTTCAACTTTTTAGAAGCAGCTTTCGCCGATGAGGTTAAAGCTCTAAAACGTAATTTATAGTGGCGGGATGATGGGATCCAAATATGCCGAGATTGGCATTGACGTAAAAAAGAAGGGCGTGGAAGTGTTCAGGCCTTCCTTGGAGAGCCTTTTTCCCAGAGCTTTTTGTCCCGTGGTCCGTGACCCAAAATTCAAAAAATATGGAATGGTACTCCATACTGACGGTGCTGGGAGCAAACCCCTCCAGAGCTACTTGCACTGGAGAGAAACTGGCGAGGATAAATGGTTTCGTGGGATTGCCCAAGATGTCCTCGCGATGAATCTCGATGACGTTGTGTGTGTCGGGGCAACACCGCTGAGTTTTGTGGATTATGTCGCGGTGAACCGCTCGAAGGTCCCCAAGGAAAAATTGCTGTCCGTCCTGAATGCGGGCTTTAAGGAATGCTTTGGAATGTTGGGGGAGCACGGGATAAAGTTATCGTTCCTCGGTGGCGAAACCGCAGACCTGCCGGACCAACTTCGGACGCTGGACGTGTCCGGCACGATAAGCGCCAGCGTGGAGCTGTCAAAGGTCATAAGCAGTGATGGGATCAGGCCGGGAGACTTGATCGTTGGGCTGAGGAGCGGTGGGCGGACCAAGTACGAACGGAAGGAGAACAGCGGGATGATGTGCAATGGCATAACCTTGGCGAGGCACTCCCTGATGAAAAGCGAGTACGCGCGCAAGTACCCTGAACTTAAAGATCCCGATGGTAAGGGCTACTATGGTAAGTTTTCGTTTGACGATAACCTCGATGAGCTCGGGATGACCGTCGGCGAAGCCATTTTGTCTCCAACTAGGATTTTCGCCCCGATAATCACGAAGGCCCTCGATAAACATAAACAAATTGCCGGATTGGTTCACAATACCGGCGGGGGACAGACAAAATGTTTAAGGTTGGGCAGGAACATCCACTACATCAAAGACGACTTAATCGAGCCGGATGGGATATTTCATTTGATCCAGCGGGAAGCCAAGGTGGGCTGGCGGGAGATGTTCGAGGATTTCAACATGGGGGTTGGTCTTGAAATAATCGTGAAAAAAGAATCTGTCGATGAGGTTTTGGCTATCGCAGAAAAATTTGGTTTGGGGGCGAAGGTAACCGGAAGGTGTGAAAAGAGTAATGGGAAGAACAGGTTGACGATTAAAAGCAGGTTCGGTAAATTTGAGTACTGGTGAGTTAGTGGGTTTCAAGTCGTATCGCGCGAGAATCGAAGTCAAACTGAAGTCAGGATATTTGGATCCAGAGGGTGAGACGTCCAGAAAAGCTCTGGTAGATTTGAGATACAAAGTCAATCGAGTCGGCACAGCTAAGGTTTACGAGATAGACTTGCAAGCACCTTCCTTGGAGGAGGCTAAGAGACAAGTCGACGAGATGTGCATGAGATTACTGGCGAACCCGGTCAAGGATGATTACGCGTTTGAAGTGAAGGAGATGAAATGAGTTTTCTCTACAAAAGAAAAGAACTCCCATTTGAAGTGTTTGAAGTCAAATTGTTGGGTGCAGGCAAGGAACAACTTTTACAGATAAGCCAAAAACTCGCTCTTGCTTTAAACATAGAGGAAATGCGGGCCTGCAAGCAATATTTTTCAAAGAAAGGCAGAAATCCCACAGACATCGAACTTCAGACTATCGGTCAAACTTGGTCGGAGCACTGCTACCATAAGACCTTCAAGGGAGAGATACTCGTCGGTAAACGAAAAGTGAGACTTTTCAAGGACTTCATCTCGAGGGTTACTAAAGAACTATCTCCTCCGTGGTGCATTTCTGTTTTTGAAGACAACGCTGGCATCGTCGACTTTGGGGATGGTTACGCAATCGCGGCCAAGGTCGAGACCCACAACCATCCCTCGGCGATAGAGCCCTTCGGCGGCGCGGCAACCGGTGTTGGAGGCGTGATAAGGGACATCTTGGGTGTTTGGGCTAAACCGATAGCTAACATCGATGTGCTAGGGTTTGGCCCGCTAGACTACAAGTACAAAGCCCTACCTGCGGGCGTGAAGCACCCAAAATATATCTTCCGCGGGGTGGTGGCCGGGATAGGCAGCTACGGCAACAACATGGGCATCCCGACCGTCAGTGGTGGGATTTACTTTGACGAGAGTTATGTCGGCAATCCAGTAGTTTACTGCGGTTGTGTGGGGCTACTCCCAATAGGGGAGTACGTGAAAGAGACTAAGCCTGGCGATATAGCTGTGCTTGCAGGTGGGAGAACCGGTAGAGATGGTATTCATGGGGTCACCTTTGCATCGGCAGAACTCACGGAGGAGTCCGAGGAGATTTCTAGACCTGCTGTCCAAATCGCTGACCCCATCGAGGAGGAAAAGTTGAGGCGAGCTATCCTTCAAATAAGGGACGAAGGTCTGGCCTCAGGCATAACGGACTTGGGTGGTGGCGGGCTTTCTTGTGCAGCTGGTGAGGTGGCTAACCGGTCGAATTGTAGCATTCAAATTGAGCTTGAGAAGGCACCGCTCAAGTATCCAAACATGCTTCCTTGGGAGATCTGGATTTCCGAGTCTCAAGAGCGAATGTTCCTGACGGTTCCGGGGAAAAACATTCAGAGAGTGCTTGAGATTTTCGATGACGAGGATGTGGAAGCGGCAGCTGTCGGACGTTTTACACAAGGCAACACAGTTAAAGTCGTGTACCATGGTCACGAGGTCTTGAACTTGGACATAGATTTTCTGTTCGGCCCTCCCATGGTTAGAAGAACTATAAAACGGAAAGGGCCCAAACTTACCGAGCCGCGTCTTTCGCAAACCTCCAATCTAACTGAAGTTTTATTGAAACTGCTCGCCGCGCCCAACATAGCTAGCAGGGAAAGCGTGGTCAGAACTTACGACCACGAGGTTCAAGGAAATACCATCTTGAAACCATTGCACGGCAAACACGGGGGACCGAATGACGCCGCGATTCTAAAGCCGCTGCAAGACTCGTGGCGGGGCGTGGTGATATCATGTGGGATGAATCCGAGTTATGGACGAATAGACCCTTATTGGATGGCCACCTCTAGCGTTGAAGAAGCGATTAGAAACAACGTTGCGGTCGGAGGCAGGAGAATTGCGCTGCTCGATAACTTCACTTGGGGAAATCCAGAAAAAATGGAGCAACTCAGCGCGCTCGTGGAGGCATGCAAAGCTTGTTATGAATCTGCGAGGGCTTTCGGCACCCCTTTCATCTCGGGGAAGGACAGCCTCTACAACGAATCCCCGCTTGGTCCTGTGACGCCAACGTTGCTGGTAACGGCGATTGGTATCATTCCAGATATCAGAAGGGCCATTTCAGTAGATATCAAGGAACCAAGCGACGCGATCTACATAGTCGGGCGAACTTATCCGGAGCTGGGCGGTTCCGAGTATTACAGGTTATTTGGGGAAGTTGGTAGAAGCGTCCCGAAGCTCCATGCAGCTAAAGCGAAAAAGGTGTTAAGTTCAATCACGAAAGCGATCGACGCAGGTTACGTCCGAGCCTGCCATGATCTTTCGGAAGGTGGGCTAGCGGTTGCCGCGGCGGAGATGGTGCTCAGCAGCGATTATGGGGCTGAGCTAGATTTAAGAAAGGTTCCAGCCTCGATGAACGGCATGGTGAGAGACGATTTCATCTTGTTTTCCGAGTCGAACAGCAGATTTCTAGTGGAGGTCGCGCGGGGGAAGGAGAAAAAGTTTGAAAAGTTGGTGAAAAGCGATTTCGCGCTCATTGGTGAGGTAAGCGAGACGGATGGTTTTTTTGTAAGGGGGTTGAAGGGCAGGAAGATAATAGACACCAGCTCTAGAAAATTGCGAGAAGCTTGGAGGGGAGGTCTAGACCACAAAAGCTAGAATTGAGGTGTTGTCGTGAAAGAGCCAAAAATTTGCATCCTGCGCGTCGGTGGCACAAATTGCGATGCCGAGACGAAAGCGGCGGTCGATGACTTAGGGGCGAGGTCGGAAATTCTTCATTTAAACAAGTTAATGGATGACAAACTCATGAGTTACGATGCCCTCATAATCCCAGGGGGTTTTTCTTATGGCGACCATGTCAGAGCAGGAGCGGTTTTAGGCAAGAAAGTGAGTAGTGCTCTTTCCAAAGAGTTGAAGAAGTTCGTCGAAGAAGAGAGGCCCATTCTCGGGATATGCAATGGTTTTCAGGTGCTAGTTGAGTCTGGATTGCTGCCTGCGTTTGATGGGGTTAGTGACTATCCCCAAGCCACACTTGCGATCAACGGTTCTGCGAGATATGAGTGCAGATGGGTCTACTTAAAGCACGAGAACCGAGGGAAGTGCATCTTCACGCGAGAACTTCAAAAGGGACAAAAAATTTTCATGTCGGTTGCACATGCGGAGGGAAGGTTCGTTTTTCCAAAAGAAAGGGAGGAAAAATATCTACAAAAGTTGGAGAAGAACGACCAACTAGTTTTTCGATACTGTAATAAGAGAGGCATCTACGCTGACGGAAGGTATCCAATCAATCCGAATGGAGCATTTTATGACATCGCTGGCATCTGTGATTCAAACGGAACCGTTTTTGGATTGATGCCGCACCCCGAACGAGCGTATTGGGGGGTCCAGCTCCCAGACTGGACAGGAATGAAGGAAGCACCGAAGTATGCGGATGGTAGGCTGATATTTGAGTCCTTGGTCGAGTATTTGAAGCACTAGCTATCTATTTTTCAAAAAAAGGTCATTCAAATTCAATTGTGGCTGGAGGCTTGCCTGACAGATCAAAAAGCACATGGGTGATGGTTGGAAGTTTTTCTGTTATCCTTTTCTCGATTTCACGTAGGATTTCCCACGGCAAAGCAGTTGGCTCAGCCGTCATAGCGTCTTTGGATTGAACCGCTCTTACGACGATTATCTCGCCGTATTTTCTCTTCCTGGCTTTTGTCACACCTGTTGCCATGTCCCGCATGAGCACCGCAAAAGCCTGAAAACACGGCACATCCTTGGTCACGTCTTCTACTATTATCGTTGCTTCCCTGACGAGTTCTACCCGTTCAGGTGTCACTTCTCCCAAAACCCTTATCGATAAACCTAGGTCCGGGAATGGTCTTCTTTCAACGACTTCGCGCGGAAGGCCAAGCGCCCGTGCCACCCCCTGACCTGGGGCTTGTAGATGTCCTTCGGCGGCTCGAGGATCTTGTACCCATATTTCTCAAGTGGGTTGATCCCTCTCTGCTCAAGCACGTTATGTTGGGACTTTACCCACCTTTTGTCTCTATCACATCCGCCGCTATTGTCCCCTGTAGCAAGCAATCGACCTTAAGTTCTCGTGCGAGACGG
>DTYD01000085.1 GCA_012962055.1 Hadesarchaea archaeon | reverse complement strand
TCTCTTTCAGCTATGAACCGAAAGATCTTCCCCACGCCATTCTCGTCGTCTTTGAGCCACTCGATGTCTTCTGCAATCCCCATAAAGTACCCACCACCTAAATCGAGCTGACCCCATAAAGAATTTACCGGGTCCCAAAAGCTACAAGTAGAAAAACTCACCCCGCCCCCGCTGCTCCCGATCGACGGCGCTACCAAGTTTGTTCGCCCTGGGCCTGCCTGTCTGCGGGTCCCGTCTGAATGTGACACCAACGTCTCGCAGGAAGAGGTTCATCCCATCACGCATCTCGTGGGGGCCGTGGGTTTTACCCTTCCGGCTAGGCTCACCTGTGAACACCAAGAGGCGATCTGAGACGAAATCTATGCTCAGCACATCGTGATCCACGACCAATGCTGCCGCCTCGCGCTTTTCGATCACTCTGCGTATCACACGGGCCATCTGTAAGCGTTGCTCGACATCTAAGTAGGCGCTGGGCTCGTCCAGAAGGTAAAGATCTGCCGGGTACCCCAAACATGTAGCGATCGCGACGCGCTGCAATTCGCCTCCGCTCAGTTCCCCCAAGTTCCTCTCAAACAGGGGTGTCACCTCAAGAGGTTGTAAGATTTCAGGTTCGAAAGCCGGGTCAAATTCCCCAATTACCGAATGCAACCAAGCTTCCACAGTTCCATCGAACTCCGATTTTAGGTACTGGGGTTTGTGGGAGACCGTGAGTTTGGATTCGAGCTTCCCTGCTGTCGGTTTTATCTCTCCAGCCAACATGCGCACGAACGTGGTCTTGCCTATCGCATTTGGACCTACAACTCCAACCACATCTCCCGTATAGAACCCACCGGGAGAGACCTCGAGCTGAAAATCCTTAAACGATTTTTTGAGTTTTGGATAACTGAAGAATTCCCTCCCAGATACACGGGACTTTGGGGGTCTGACCTCAAATTTTATCGGCTCGCGCCGGAACCTCACGTTTTCCTCCTTGAGATACCCGTCCAAGTATACGTTTATGCCGACTCTGACTCCCCGGGGGGACGAAACTACTCCGTATGCCCGGGGCTGGCCGTATATCACGTGCACGTAATCGCACATGTAATCGAGCATCGCGAGGTCATGCTCGACGACTATGACCGCTTTTCCATCTCCCGCTAGGTCACGGATCGTCCGCGCCGCATTCAGACGTTGATACACATCCAAGTGGGAGCTGGGCTCGTCAAAATAATAGATATCTGCCTCGCGAACAGATGCGGCCGCTATCACCAAGCGTTGAAGTTCCCCCCCGCTGAGAAGCCTGACATCACGATTCAGGATGTCACCCAATTCCAACGCCGGTATTAACTCCCTCACGACTCCGCGTTCGTCAGCCTCAGAAAGCAAATTATAGACTTTGCCCTTTACCACTTTGGAAAGAGCATCTACTGCCTGAGGCTTGTAAACCATTTTGACCCTTTCGACCTCCTTGAAGTGGGCTTGCAACTCTGAACCCTTGAAAAATTCGTTTAACTGCTTGGATGTCGCGACGGTGGCTAAACCAAGGTTTGGTTTGAGTCGTCCAGCCAGGATTTCAAGGGCCGTGGTCTTCCCTACCCCGTTCTGTCCAACCAAGCCTATCACCCTACCTGTCCGCGGGATCGGTAATTCGTACAGGGCAAATCCATTCGGTCCGAACCGGTGGACGCAGCGCCCATCCAATTCACGTGGGAGATTTATAATTGAGATGGCGTGGAACGGGCACTTGTGGGAACATATCCCGCATCCGGTACACAGATCCTCAGAAATTATGGGACGGTTGGTACGCTCCTCCATAACTACTGTCTCGTCTCCTGTTCGAACCCTTGGGCAGTAGCGGTAACACTCAAACGAGCATCGCTTCGGGTGGCACGAATCGCGATTTATCACGGCTATTCTCGGCATCCTGCACCCCCGATTAATACGAAGTTAGCTTTAAAAAGGACCCTAACCTAAGCAAGGTAGGTGAGGATTTGCGCGGATGGCTCATACTCACAGGGGGCGCGGTTCTGGTGGTTATCCTGCCTCTCATAGCTTTGACTGGGTATTTTGGTGACTTGGCTAAACTTATAGGACAGGTAGTGTTGAGCATCGTGTTCATCATCGCCATCATAGGAACTGGTCTCTTTGGGTATATCTGCATCAGGGCTCAAGCGCGAAAGTGGGGAGCCGGACTCTTTATAGTTGCAATATTGTGCGTCCTTGCCATTTATTACGTGTGGGCCGGGCACCTACCATTTCTTTAGTGCGCTAGCTTGTCAGCCGGGGCACGACATCGTAGAGTTTTCTGAAAAGTTCTTTTATCACTTCTGTGTGGTCTAGGATTTTTCCCCTGCCTTCAGGTGTACGGATGGAGTAAAGCACCCGCACGGGCATTATGCGCGAGAGAACTACCGCCACAGAACCTAGTACAAGACTCATCGCTTGAGTTCCACCGCTGTAGTTGATGACCACTTCATCGTCGACTTTTATTCCTTCCAAAATTTTACTTAGGGCATTACCTACAGATTCTAGGTCAAAGGGGTCGCATCTGTACAGAACGAGCTTGCATCGTGCGCGATGTGCTGCCTTCTTTAGAACGGCTGAGTTTGGTTTTTTTGTACCCGTGTTCGCTGGCGGTGTAACGCAAACCTTCCCCAGAGGCGACCACATGGCACTCATCAGGTCGTTTGGAGAATATGATGTGCTCCACAGGGCGGGGGTGGAACCCAAGCGTCAAAATGGCGATCTTTATGTTTTCACTCCTCCTTCCCCCAATGTTCTGCATTGAGTTGTTTGGTTCGCTCTCGAAGCTTCATTATTATGAAATCGCGTGCCTGCGTGCGTTCCTGCTTGGATTTGAACGAATCGGAGAGATGCTCAAGCCGTGACCTAGCGAAGGCATCAAAAGCCATCTCTACATCTTGATCCGTGAGGGGAGCATCCCTGACCTTATCCGCCAACAGCTCGGCTGTTTTCTGCACGATCCAGTCGAGCTCGGATAGTTCGACCATGACATCCAAATTCTTTAATCTCGTCCGGGTCTTAAATGCTTGTGGAGATCGAATGGATGTCTTCGAAGCCATCGAAGGGCGCCGGAGCGTGCGGTCGTTCAAGCCCGACCAGATCGATGAAAAAGACTTGGAGAAAATTCTAGATGCCGGACGACTCAGCCCGAGCGCCGGAAACTGCCAACCTTGGGAGTTCGTCGTGATCAGAGACAAAACATCCAAACAAAAACTCGTGCTTGCAGCGCTCGGTCAAAGTTTTGTAGCAGAAGCTCCTGTGGTGGTTGTCGTGTGCGCGAATATTCATAGGAGCTCAAATCGCTACGGCAGACGCGGAGCGGAGCTTTACTGCATCCAGGATACTGCTGCGGCGATTCAAAACATGCTCCTCGCAGCTTACGCGCTAGGATACGGCACCTGTTGGGTTGGCGCCTTTGATGAAGAAGCCGTTGCCAGAGCGATAAAAGCGCCGCCAAGCATCAGACCCGTGGGGATAATACCGATCGGAAAGCCAGCCGAGAAACCAAGGGCAACACCTAGGCTGCCGCTGAGTAAAATCGTGCGTGAGAATCAATTCTAGTGACGCTGATACTTCAGTACTCCCGCAAGTGAATAAAAATTAATGGGTTTTGTTTTTCCGTTCAGCCGAACGTCGATCAAATTGTCACCCGATTTGACCTCGAAATCCGCTGCCCCCCAGCTTGTAATGAGACTAGCTCTCGAACGATCTCTACTCTCCACTGAGGTGGCAAGCAGGAGCGCGAAGCTTTTCGCGAGGAATCAAAGCGGTGGGGGCGGACGGTCCAGCCGGACGACAGGTGAAAAAGCTATCTGAGCATTCAGAACGCGCTTGAACTCGTGGGCCGTCAGCTTCCCAAGCATCCGTCTCAGGGTTATCCAGAGGTTGTAGAGCAAGGCTGCTAGCGAGTAGTAAATCCGCCTTAGCTTCATATCCTGGCTCGTGGTCCGAGCCATGAACTTCTTGATCTCTCGGTTGTTCGTCTCGATCCTCCAGCGACAGCTGTAGAGCTCGGAGGCGGTTTCGGGGTCGATGGGCAAGTCGCTAACGAAAACGTGTGTCTCCCACCCCTTCTCCGTTTTCTTCCTAACGAAGATAAGTTTGACCGAAACCTCGCTTCCGAAGCTCCTCACGACGTAGTCCACGACTGGTGGGATCTCTCCGCGCTCGAAACGCCTGCACAGTCGCTTTATGGGGGCCGTCCGCTTCGCGGCAATGAGGAAGTGCGTTTTCGTTGACTTCAACGCCAAAATGACCTCTACGGTATAAAATCCGCGGTCTAGGAGGAGGATCTTGGGCTTGAGG
>DTYD01000084.1 GCA_012962055.1 Hadesarchaea archaeon | reverse complement strand
GGAGAACCGTGAGCGAACGGGTGTGGTCTGGCAGGATGCTGATGACATCGGCCACGCGTCCTGAGATCTGGGTTCCGAATGAAGAGGAGATGATCCATTATGCAAACCTTATTGCGTGTACGGATGTGGCGGTGAACAGGGCTTCAAGCGTGACCCTGGACGCCGTGGCGTTGGATGTCCCAACGATAAACATAGCATTTGACATCGTTTCGGAGAGCGGCGCTGAACGGGTGTCTTTTGATTGGAGCGCGAGCATTTTTGGCTTCACCCACTATGAAT
Organism: Hadesarchaea archaeon; assembly: GCA_012962055.1. Classification (GTDB taxonomy): domain Archaea; phylum Hadarchaeota; class Hadarchaeia; order Hadarchaeales; family Hadarchaeaceae; genus B75-G9. The sequence goes on along the minus strand of DTYD01000084.1, from coordinate 3,959 downwards.
TCATTCCAAAATCCGGCGGGGTCAGGATAGCTAGGTCTCCTGAGGAACTGATTGAGCACATAAACACGTATCTGGACAACCCTAGGCTAGATGGTGAGGGCAGGAAGAAAATCGTGGCGGAGCACTGCGGCCCCCAGGACGGGAAGTGCGGGGAGAGAATCGGAAAATACATCTTGGATTTCCTTAAGAGTCACTAGCTTTTTGCAAAATGTTATTACAGCAATACAAGTAGTGAAAATATCTCGCGGTGATAAGTTTGGAACCGTCCTCCCTGATCTTGGTGCTATCTGCGACCATGTGCTGGGGCTTGGCGCAGGTGATAGGGAAGCTGGCCCTCAAAAACATGAGCACGATACTTTTTAATGCCATTAGACTCTCCGTTACAGTTCCTCTAGTAATTTTTCCAGCAGTCCTAGGTGGTGGGCTTGGAAATCCAAGCATCTGGGTAATGGGGGTGGCGGCTCTTTCTGCGCTGCTCGGCCTGTTTTTCGCGGCTCATTTGTTTTTTTACTCGATCAAAAGAGAGGCTGCAAACCGGATAATACCGGCGGGCAATACCCACCCTTTTTGGATGATGGCCCTAGCACCCATTTTCCTCGGTGAAGAACTGAAGCTGGTTTTGCCGGTTTCTGCGGGGCTTATTTTCATAGGGACTTTTCTGTTACTTCCAAGTAGACGGGAACCGAGTCGCTGGAAAGCTGGGGTGCCGCTGGCTTCTCTTGCTGCTTTTCTGTGGGGGTTCAGCACCATCATAGATAAATATTGTTTGAATGCCGGGATGAGTGTAAGCACACTTATCCTTGTTAAGATGTTGGTGGCCGCAGCACTTTTCGACATAACCGCGGGAATCGTTAGTCAAAAAAGAGGCTTAAACGTGTCTCGCAGAAGTGTTCAGCTGAGCATAGTTTCTGGGATACTCGCGTTTGCGGTAGGGGCCTTTCTCTATTCCATAGCCCTAAACATAGAACAGGCTGGTACTTTAGCACCCATCTCTGGGACCACTATATTCTTCGGCTTTTTGTTCAGCATTTTACTGCTCGGGGAAAGACCAACTAGAAAATCTGTTTTGGGCACTATTCTTGTTATAACTGGTGTCCTCTTGATGGTGTGAAAATTTAATCATCTTTAGTTTAGCATTTCCTCATAAATGTGAAAATACTTGCTTAAGAAATGGATCACGATTGACTGGCAAGCTTTTCATGATCAGTTTTACATCAAAGGGTTGGCGGTCGACCTTCGGAAGGGACGCTTCACCAGTTTTGATCATATGCTCCGCAAGGAAAAAGTCGTGTTTGTAATCAATTGAAAATCCCTCCACCCCCTTTGTGAAAAACGGCGCGATTATCTTACCCTCGCGCGTGTTGTACTTCCATACTACCCTTGTCCAAGCTATCTCCAGACAACTGTTTTGCACGTAGACTTTTGGTAATGCTTGGTACTGGCCTGCATGCCAGGCAACCTTTAGATGAGATTGGTCAAGTAGTGGACGCATCGTGTTTCCCCTGACGACCCACATTTTTCCAGGATGTTCATGGCATGGTTCAACGGCACGTATGGAATCTACTTTGCGGTTTTTTAAAAACTGCCTCCAAGCGCGTTTAATTGTCTCTGGTTTGCGAAATGGACTGGTCGGCCTAAGGATGGCAAAAGCGTCATATGTCTCATCCAGATGTGATAAGGCATGTTTGATCCACTCTATGTCTGGTGAGGTGGATGTCGCAAATTTCGCCGGACGCAGAAATGGTGCTTCAGCCCCATAGTGAATCGCGATTTTTCTTATTAATTTCGAGTCAGTCGAGACAATGATTTTATCAAACAAACCACTTACACGGGCGCCATATATGGCATAAGCAATCAGCGGATGTCTGCCCAGTGGTAGGGTGTTTTTTCCAAGGACTCGCTTCGAGCCTGACCGCGCTGGGACTAAACCTATAAGTGATGGCATTTCACACCAAAGTTAGTTCTACTGGAACCAAAAAATACGTTATGGAAACCCATTTGGTTGATTTAGCTGGGTTTTTTTGCCACGGTTCGGGATTCTATCATTTTTATAAGATTCTTGATAGTAGGACGGGCGATGCCATGTTTAGCGCCAGCCCGAACCACCGCACCAGCTATCGCATCGAGTTCAGATGGTTTCCCTGCCATGATGTCACGCTGCAGTGATGTGGTTAATGTATCTGGTAAAGCGTCGATTTGAGACATTACAGTTTTAGGGTCTGTTTTTGTCCCCTCTGTCATCGCAATCGCTGCACCTTCTCGCACACAACTCTCCAGTTGTTTACGCCACCACGGATCTGAGCGTATGAATCCTAATGGACGACTACTTGCTGCGGTTGTGCAAGCGATAGCGTTAAGCCTCACCAGTTTTTCCCAGAGTACAGCAGCTTCGCTTTCAAGAAGTTTGGTCTCTATACCAGCGTTTGAGAGCAAGTTGGAAATTTCAACCAAACGATTTGCAGAAACATCACCATCGGATGCCAGTTTGATACGTGCAAATGAGGTAGTATGAATAATGTGATTGACCCTATGTCTTTTCACTTCAATAGAGATGCTGCCAACTGCGACACGTTTACCATATCGTGTTCGAAGTATCTGTACATGTTCAAGACCATTTAAAAGAGGGATGACTACCGTGTCGGTGAGAACGTGTGGGTGGACCCTATCAAGTGCAGATTGGAGTGTCGTGGCTTTGGTCGTGACAAATAACATATCTGGAGAATGGTTGAGCTGTGGGATAACTTTTGGCCGCGCGATAAAATTTCCGAAAATAACGCTTTCGAGTCGAATACCTTCTTTGGCCAGAGTTCTTACAGAATTCTCTCTCCCGATACAAGTGACAGGAATGCCCTTTCGCCAAAGCACCGCGGCCAAAAAACCACCTATTGCACCTGGGCCGAGTATCGCCACGGACGGTTGACTCAAATTACTCCCTCACGTTAAATTGGTAATGATCAGGGTGGCCAGGGATGTGCGTGAAGGACCTCTTCGTTGAGGTCTGCGCCCCAACCAGGTTTGGAGGGTATTTTGAGATGACCGTTTTTAATTTCAGGAGGTCTAGTGACAAGATCGTCCTTCCAAGACACATCATCGACATCAACCTCAAGGATCTTCAGGTTTGGAATCGCTGCGCAGAAATGGGCATTTATGAGGGTGGCTAAATGGCTATAGTGATTGTGGGGTGCCACGTTCATTTCGTACGTTTCGGCCATATCGGCGATTTTCTTCGATTGTGCAAGCCCATTCCAGATCACGTCCACTGCTGCTATATCCATTGCATGAAGTTCAAAGAACGGTCGGTAATCTCGAGTTCCATATAGGTCTTCACCGGAGCAGATTGGTATTTTAGTAGATTTTTTTATCTTGAGTAAAGCACGTGGAGTGTACGTGTCGAGTTCAAGCCACATGAGGTCAAACTTTTCCAACGTTTTCGCGATGAGGGCATTCCCCTCTGTTTTGAAATTGAAGTTAAGGTCGAGGCATATGTCGACTTTTTTACCGACCGCATCACGAAAAGTTCCGATAAGAATTTCAAGCGCTTCAATTATGCCACGATTCACATTTTGGTCGGTACTGCCGTAGCCTCCTTTGAACCCCTGCATTAATACATATGGTGGTTTTTTGAGGATGATGATGTTCGTTTTCAACGCGGTAAATCCCAGACGGACAACCTCTCGGCCGAGTTTTGCTATGTCGCTGCGGGATCTTATTGACGGAGTGCCGATTATCTTACCAGAACGGACTCGTGTGGTTCCGCAGTGTGACCAATACACCCGAACCCTGTCACGTAAAGGCCCCCCGAATAGCTCATAGACTGGGATACCTAAAGCCTTTGCCTTGATGTCGAGTAACGCGTTTTCGATACCACCAATGGCTTTTTGAATGATACTTCCAGGGCTTTGACGAGTTGCTCTGTACATATCCCAGTACAGTTTTTCCACTGCCCCGGGGTCCTGCTC
>DTYD01000083.1 GCA_012962055.1 Hadesarchaea archaeon | reverse complement strand
CCCTGAGTTCAATTATATGGCGCCACTCTCGGAGGTTCGCGGTGGCCACAATCTGGGTTTCCACGGCGTTGGGCAGCACAAATCGAGCATCCTCGTTCTTGATTCCCAACTTTTGCAGCTCCGAATACGTTTTCTTGGCCCCGTCCATGAACTCGATGAACTTTGAATGGGCTTCGGGATTGTTTTTTATCGATTCGGGCTCTACGTAACTGAAATTGCTCTCGTCAACGTATCTCTGGGACTGCTGGGAGTACGAACACAGCCTGTGCCTCACGAACTGGTGCGTGAACGCCCTCGAGACGCCTGAGACCCTGAACGTGGCGGAGGCGTGTTCAAGCACGGAGAGGTGGCCCATCTTGACGAGCATCCTTATGAACGCCTTTTCTGTGTCCTTTCCCTGCTTCCCGAACGACTGATAACACGTGCGACCGGCAGATTCTATCAATTTTTCAGCGTCGGGGGTGATGAATATCAGTTCGACCTTCATTCTTGACCTCCTCTGGAATAATATAGCAGCTATTCTTAATAATCCTCTGCCCACCTAGCTGTTTCACTGCTTGTTCATGACTTTGGATGGGGTTATTTCCTTCTGAGCCTGATAGACTCCCTTCTTATCTTTATAACTGGTCGAGCACTCCTCATCACTTTCCAAGAAAATCACTTGGGATATCCCTTCATTGGCGTGGAGTTTCACATGTCTGGGGCCCAAGTTGGCTATTTCTATCGTGACGAAGCCCTCCCACTCAGCCTCTAGAGGAGTGACGTTGACCAGCACCCCACATCTTGCGTAGGTGGACTTGCCAAAACACAGAGCCGTGACCTTCCTAGGGATCCTGAAGTACTCGACTGACCTTCCGAGCACAAAAGAATTTGGTGGAATCTCGCAAGTTGTTCCCTTGAAATCCCTGAACAGGCCCCGGTCGAAATTCTTTGGATCGAATCCGCTTTCCCCTTTGGGTTCGTATATCTTGAACTCGTCTGCTAGGCGCATATCATAACCATAACTTGAAAGACCGTAGGATATGTTGCCGTCTCTAACTTGGTGGTCGACGAAGGGTTCGATCATTTTGTGTTTGGTGACCATCTCGCGTATCCACCGATCAGACTTTAACATATCCCCCATCCTGCTGTAAAAAGATGACTGCGTATCTTATTTAACTATATTTAAACTAAGTGAACTCAATCCGTTGTCGAAATTCTTCTTGCTTGCCTGTATTCCACTGTATCAGGGGACGGTAATACCCGACAATGCGGGAATAAACCTCGGTATCCCTGCCACAAGTAGGGCACTTGTGATACTCGCCCGGAACAAAACCATGATCCTGGCATATGGTATACGTTGGCGTCACCGTGAAGTAGGGCAATCTGGTGTTGTATGCGGCTTTCCTGACCAAGTTCATGCAGCTCTCCCCGTCTTCCAGACTCTCACCTATGAACAGATGAACCACGGTGCCCCCGGTGTACAGCGTCTGTAAATCCTCTTGATGCTTCAGAACTGATATGAGGTCGAGGCCACTATCCACGGGCAAAATAGTCGAATTCGTATAATACGGTGCCCTCTCGCCTGCCGTTATTATGTCCGGGTACTTTCGCCTGTCGATCTTCGCTAGACGATAAGAGGTTCCCTCGGCAGGAGTCGCCTCGAGGTTGTATATGTGGCCAGTCTCCTCCTGGAACCTTTGGATGCATCCACGCATGAACTTGAGCGTCCTGACTGCGAAGTTTTTGCCATCTTCGGTAGCAATCCCGTAGCCGAAGAGGTTCAAAAGGGCCTCGTTCATACCCACCAAACCTATGGTCGAGAAATGGTTGTTCAGGGTTCCGAGGTATCGTTTGGTGAATGGCAACAGACCGCTCTCCACGTTCTTCGTAACCATCTCGCGTTTGGTCTCCAACGAGATCCTGGCCAGCTCCATGACGTACTCCAACCTCTCGAAGAACTCGTCCTCGTCTTTGGAGAGGTAACCCAGACGAGACATGTTTATCGTGACGACTCCCACCGAACCTGTAGAGTCACCGGAGCCGAAGAGTCCACCGGTTACATTTTTTCTTAACTCCCTCAAGTCGAGCTGAAGTCTGCAACACATCGATCTCACGTCGCTCGGCCTCAAATCGCTGTTGATGAAATTCTGGAAATAGGGAAGGCCATATTTAGCGGTCATCTCGAACAACACAGACGATATGCCGTTGTCCCATTCAAAGTCCTTTGTGAGCGAATAAGTTGGAATCGGAAAAGTAAATGGCCTCCCGTTCATGTCACCCTCAGTCATTACCTCGATGAACGCGCGATTTATCATCTCCATCTCTTCCGCGTACTCCTCATACGTGCCCCCGTTCAGCCTGCCACCGACCACCACGTGCTCCCCTGCCAGGTCCTCCGGCACCGTAAGATCGAGGGTCACGTTGGTAAACGGAGTCTGCCCGCCCCAGCGCGAAGCGATATTCAGGTTGAACACGAATGTCTGCATTGCCTGTCTGACTTTTCTGTAATCTAGCTTGTCTTTTCTCACGAACGGCGCCAGCATTGTGTCAACACCATTAAAAGCCTGGGCCCCCGCCCACTCGTTCTGAAGAGATCCGAGAAAATTCGACATCTAGAGCAGGGCTGTATCGAGATGGGCCGGAGGTTTGGAGGCCACTTTGCTCGGAACACCGTTAAACCCTTCTGCCAAAAGCTGACGCAAACTCCATCCAGCGCAATAACCGACGATCCCAGAACCGAGGTCATGAATGTGTATGTCTCCATTGGTATGCGCATCCGCGACTTCCATCGGGTAGATTTTGTCGAGCGTATAATTCGCGATCACAGATGTGGCGATATGGTACAACAAACCCGAGTAGGAGTATCCCATATTGCTGTTCTCTCTGACTCTCCAGTCCCGCATGCCGAGGTAATCGTCGACTATGTGCTCAACTTCGAGAAACGTGGACTTGAGCTTCCTCATCTCTTCACGTCGCTTGCGGTACAGGATGTATGCCTTGGCGGTTCTCGCATGGCCGTGCTCTATGAGAACTTTTTCGACGATATCTTGAATCTCTTCCACACTCGGCACCTGACCGGCGTGCCTCTCCTCCAAAATTCTCGTCACTTCACGGGACAGCCTCTCTGCTATTCTCCTGTCCCGTCCGCCCACAGCGGTCGCGGCCGCGAATATCGCGTTGGTTATGCGCTCCTGATCGAAGTCCACGATCCTGCCGTCGCGCTTCCGCACTTTGATGATCTCGCTCATAAATTCCGCTCCTCCACGCTTAACGGTATCCATTTACAGACGAGGTTGACCTCATCAAAATTTTTGCAATGCAAACAGAGAGCTGTACTCCTCGGATTTACCGAATTTTCCATGACGCAACTCTTGGTAAAGAAATCACAGAGTTCTCTTTCGATAAGTTCCATCGCTCCGCTGATGTCGTTCCCCCTCAGCAGTTCCGCTATATTCTTAACCTTTTCGACCATAGATTCTCTCGCTTTCACCTAAATGCTCCTCCCACCTGGGACAACCTCGCACCTCTAACCTTACATATCTGAAAATTTGGTGCTATTTCCCGCTGGACTTCCTGAAGAAACCCGAATGAGTAAGGCGAAACATCTGAGTATCGCTCATCCACATGGGGGACATCGGACCTGAACTGCTGGAGACAGTATCGCTTCGCGCCCTTTATGTCGCCGGCTATTAGCAGGAGATCTTCTTTCGTTAGCTCCGGGACGACCGTGGTCCTGAACTCGTAATCTATGCCGTTAGAACTCCGGATAATGCGTATGCTTTCCCTTACATCATCCAACGCTCCGTTCGCCTGGACACCCACCAGCGCCTGATACCTCTCTTTCACCAGGGGGGCCTTGACATCCAAAGCCACGTAATCGACAAGCTGTTTCTGGAGCAGGAGGGCCAGCATCTTTGGATTTGTGCCGTTGGTATCGAGCTTGACACTGAACCCCAACTTTTTCACCTTTTCCAAAAAGCTCGATAGTTCGGGATGGATTGTCGGCTCACCGCCAGTTACCACCAATCCGTCGAGCCAGTTCCGGTTTGTCTCCAGATGTCCCAAAATCTCCTCTTCTGAAACGGACGGCATGCTCTGGGAATTCAACACGAGGTCTCGGTTATAACAAAAACCACATTTTAAATTGCATCCCCCGACGAACGCGATCGCCGCGACCTTTCCTGGATAGTCGAGAAGGGATACTCTCTGGAAACCTTTAAATTCCAACCATAATCACCCTCGGTCAGGAAATCGTTACTATTTTCGTAACGCAAATATTTAAATGTTACGTGTTCTGAAACACATAACGCATGAGGGCCCTTCGAAAAAGCAAAAGTGTGGAGATCCTCCTCAGACTTCTGGACCGCCCCAGATACGTGAGGGAGCTGGTCTCCGAGGTCGGGGGCAGCGCTCAGACCGTGGAGATGCGCATCCAAGAGCTGCTGAAAGAGGGGCTCGTGGAGGAGGAAGTCTGGGAGGCATGGCCGTTCCGAAAGATGCTGAAGCTCACCGAGCGAGGAAAGAACATAGCGGGGCTTTTAAAGGTGGAGCAGGATTTTTTCACGGTCGCTAAAAAGATTGCGAACGAGGATGCCACCCGACGCGGTGGATGGCTTCTGACGGTTCTTCACGCTGTGGGTGGGGTAGTCAGGGGGGCAACGAAGCTCCAAAAGCTGCTATTCCTGTTGAAGCGGGAGCTGGGAATAGAGGCCCCATACAATTTTACCCCTTACATGTTCGGTCCTCACTCTCCGGATGTGCTTGACGACGCAATCGATTTGGAAACAGTGGGCTATATCAAAATCGAAAAGGAGGTTTTGGACTCCACTCTAGCAGGCGACTGCATTATCGAGAGAAAATATGAACTCACCCCTGAAGGGGCAAAAGCAGCGGGGGAACTCTACAAAAAGCTACCGGCGGATGAGAAAAAGGCCCTAAGGTCACTGGGGCGGTTCAACGAGATGACGCTGACAGAGTTACTCAAGTACGTTTACACAAAGTACCCGAAGGAAAGCCGCGGCCTCTAGACGAGCTTGGATAAATCCAGGATTTTGGCGCGTTTCCGCTTCAGGAGTTCGGCCGGGATGTCCCACGCCGTTCTCGCTCGCTTTATCACCACCCGATCGCTACTCGCGACCACATCGAACGCGCGCAGCTTGAAATCCACGCCTCCCACTGCCCGCGAATCCCCTTTCAGATGGAGTTCTCTCAGCTCACGCCTCACCATCCTGGCAAGCTCACCGCTCCGGCTGACCTGTTTGTCGAAAAGGACTACGACCTTGCTCGGTTTTGCTCTCACCACGGCTCTCAAAATTTCCTTGATAGCGCGCTCGGTTATCCGTGAAAATTTGTACTTGCCGAAAATCGCGCGCAGGTCCCTCACGAATCCATCGTCGCACCTTATTACATGTTTGCCGGCCAGGATGCTCTCCGAAGTTATCAGCACGTTGTAGCCGTCGAGGGACAACCACTTACCCCGCACCTCCTGTACGCCAACGGCCTTCCGGCGGTGTTCGGCTGCTTCCCTCTTCGAAAAAACGCAGCGCGCGAGCAGGTGGCGTTCGGGAAGCCGCAACCTGTAATGGTTGGAGACGAAGTTCACGGCTGGTTCCCTGTGGTATCCCTGATCAAGCAGGTACCTCAAATCGCGGACCGGGTTTCCGAGCCTGACCATCCGACCATCACTCGAGAAAAATCGCGGGCCTGAGTGGCACCGCCAACCTTGCTCGATCTTGCGGATCATAGCGTTTTGGATCATCTGCCTTGAAAACATGGACAGCTGCAGCCCCAACCTGCCCACGGATGAAACCGGCGGCATCTAGCAGGACACGAAACTCGTCCACCTCGGTTTTTGCGATGAGGTTAAAATCTTTTTCAGGCATTTCCCTGAGCTCCTTAACAGCCGCCTGGAGATATTTCGACAGATCGGCCCTGTGGAGCCTTAACCCCAGCTCTTCCTCAACCCTGCGGAGAAGCTTGCCGAAATCCACCCGCCCGGCCCGCACGTGTTCCATCGCGATGCGGTATGCCTTCCATTTCCAGTCCTGTGCGACGTAGAAGCAGATCTTACTAGGGCGCATGACCTTCGTCACCTTCCGTATCTTTCCAACATCTTCGATTACCCTGACGATGTAACCCTCAGCCATCTCAGCGCCCTCGTCAATCAGGCCTCCTTCAACGCTTGGCCAGGGGGCAACCGACACGAAGCCTTCTTTTCCCATCCGGCTCCAGAGCTCTTCGCATACGTGCGGCGTGAACGGGGCGAGCAACCTGAGCCAGAGACCCAGCACCCGTTTAAGCACGTGGACGCGCGCCTCCGGCTGAGCGGCCCGCTTCATGTACCACCGAAGGTCCTGCATCAGCCCGAAGAAGACGTGCTGTACGGCTTTGCGGGTCTCGAACACATCCAACGCCTCGGTGGTTGCCCCGATGTGCCTCTGAAGCCGGCTGAGCATCCACCGCTCCGGCTGTGCAAAGCTCGGGTGTCCGGTGTCCGGCAGGGCGATTATCTCTCCCGCGAGCGAGTAAAAACGTTCCAAGTTCCTCCTCATCGCCGCTACCTCGTTCGCGCGCCAGTCGAGGTCCTGCCAGGGTTCTGCGACAGACGCCAGATAAAGGCGTGTTGTGTCTGCCCCGTGTTCCCTGACGGCTTCGTTGACCGCTATGATGTTGCCCTTCGACGACGACATCTTCTGGCCCTCCAGCACCGCCATCCCAAAGCTGACTATCCCCCGGGGGCAGTGTTTCGGGAAGAGCTCGGCATGATGGAAGATGTGGAAAGTTAGATGATTTGGTATAAGCTCGTTTGCCGACATCCTGTAATCAAGCGGGTACCAGTATTCAAACTCCCGGCGCATCTGTTCGAGTTTTTTCTTTTCGATTTTCGTGGAGACGGAAATATCGCCTGGAGAGCCCTTTCCGTGGAATACGTAATCGAAGACCCCGTCCGTGAGCTTTTCGGGCTCGATCGTCTTCAGGATGTGGGAAATCGTGTAATACGCCATGTATACCGTGGAGTCGCTCAGGGACTCGATTATCCACTTCGGGTCCCACGGAGCGGGCGTTCCCATCCCCACGCTCCGAACACAAGGCCATTCACGAAGCCAATTTATCGTATGCTCGAACTGCGCGCGGGTCTCGGGCGGTACGAGGTGCATGGTGGCCAGACATTTCCTGACCTTTTCCTTCCAGTTCTCGTCGGCGTAATTCAGGAACCACTGGTCTTCGACAACTTTCACGGCCACCCTGGTGCCGCATCTGCAGGTGACAGGGGTCGTCGAAAACTCGTACATCACCGCTGCCTCTCCGCTTTTCAGCATGTCGTCGCGCACGGTCTGCTTTGCCTGGGAGACCAGCATGCCACCATATTTTTCGACCCAGGGGCGCATCCTGCCCTTCGCAAACTCGTTCCTGTAGACCTCCGCAGTGGCCTCTTCCAGTCTCGGGTCGGCCTGATGTTCGATCCCCATTCGATTCACGACGTCTATGGCCGGAGATTCACCAAACCCTTCTACTTCGATCAGGGAGATCGGCTTGAGTCCGGCGACCGTGCGGCGGTCGATATTGTACTGCTTTGCCATCTCGGTCCGCCGCTGGAGCTCCATCAGGGCAACGTAATCGTAAGGAGCGTGGGACGGGACGGATCCAACCACCCCCGTCGCGTTGTTGGGGTCCACGAAACTGGCGGGAAGCACCGGCACGCGCTTGTGGGTGAGCGGTACTTCAACGCGTTTGCTGAAATCAATCGAAGCTGGATTTACCTCTCCGATTTTGTACCCTTGGTAACGTAACTTCTCCACAGACTGCTCGCTGACGATCCATTTCTCGCCACCGACATCCGCGACGACGTACCTCACATCCGGGCCCAGCCATAGGTTTGTCACGCCGAATACCGTCTCGGGTCTCAATGTCGCGGCGGGGAGGACGTAGCCGTCCAGCCTGTATTTCAGCAGCGTGAACTCTACGATCTCAGTGCCTTCCCCTTCGAGCAGGTCGTGGTCCGTCACAGGGTTTCCACAGCCCGGACACCACTTCACCGGGTGTTTGCCCTTCACGATCAACCCAGCGTTTAGTAGCTTGTGGTACTGCCATGTGATGAACCTGCTGTAGAGGGGATCCACCGTAGTGAACTCTCGGCGCCAGTCGATCGAGTAGCCCAGCCACTCCATGCCCTTTCGGTAGCTCAACTCGCTTTCGCGGGCGAAGTACGTGGCGAAGCGGTGGGGGTCTTCGAATTCCTTCAGTCTCTCCGCGGGTATGTCGTAGCGTTCGGTGAGTACTTTAACAAACTCGGGTTCACGCCTAGCCACGCGCTTGGCGGCACCGACTATTGGCGTGCCGGTAAAATGCCACGCCATGGGGAAAAGGACATTAAACCCGCGCATGCGTTTGTAGCGAGCGATCACGTCGGGCACGGTGTAGGTACGAGCATGACCGCAATGCATTGGCCCGCTTACGTATGGATATGCGACCGTGACATACCACTTTGGTCTTTCATCAGGTTCGGCTTCAAAGATCTTGCTCTCGTGCCAAGCCCTCTGCCACTTTGCATCTATTTCAGACCAATTTATCATACGTTCACACAATCTGTTTACAACTTGAGAGTAATTATCGCTTTTCTCTGTTTATTGAGCGAGGTTTCGTTTTGATACATGGATTAATTATTTTCAAAAGCTTGTTAACCTGTTTGGTTCCGTACACCGATAAAGAGTAGCAATTATTGAAATGTGAGGGATACATTCTTGCATCGATACCCCAGCTACATAGCATGCCTCGTATCATCTCCAGCAATTTCGCGCGCTTGTTAGCCATTCGTACACGAAGGTTTCCTGATGTATGTATACTCACGCTCCCTTTGGACTCATAAAAGCCGCGAACAACGTGCTCTTCAAATCCATGCACAAATGCTTTGAATCGCTCTGTATCAGGCGATCCATCATCCGAGCAAAATGATTTGTACCAATCGTAAAAATTCGCGCCCCATGCATGAAGAGAGTAGAACCCTTTTCTCTCTCTGTATATCCTCGGATTAAGCTCCATTTCCCTTAGAGCCTTTGCAAATTCCTCAACGAATGCTCTGTCCTTAACATGAAAACCCACTACATAGATCAGGTTTTTGTCCCTCCGGATGATTCGAATCTTTTTAGGCTCGGGGTGGTCATAGAGTATTTCCATCATCACAATTACGATTTGTTTTGTTTTTCGGCCTTAAAACCGAAAGTAACTTAACTGCTCGTAAACTACCTTCCATGCTATAGAAAGATGCCGTTTTTGGCTGCTGCTGCATCACCCCCACCAATATGTGCTCTTTTCAATTGAATCGAATGTACTCACGGCTATATGAACGTTCGTCGTACTTTGCCTCGCGCCAGGCCTGCTGCCACTTGGCGTCTATATCCTTCCAGTTCACCATGCTCTCACTCATGAACCTGCTGCTTTTCGCATATCTCCATTGCTTTCTTGAATGCCGCTATCAGAAAATCTGTCTTCGGCCCGGCACCTTGGCCCATCGAAGATTTGCCTCCGCCTCCGCCACCAAGTACTCTCGAAGCTTCGGAAACCATCACCCCGCAATCTACCCCGGCGCCCACAGCTTCTTCACCAGCCATCGCGACCAATTTAGCTGTAGCGTTTCGCGACCCCAATATCACAACAATCTTCTTGTCCCCCCCTTTGAGCGCGCTCGCTATTTTTATTAACTCATCCACGCTTGCGCCCTCTACCTCCTCACATACCACTCGAACCTTTCCCAGGAGTCTAACCTTCGATTTGAGTTCAGACAACCGAAACTCTGCCATCCGTTTGCTCAACCGCTCGACTTCTTTCTCCGCTGCTTTCCACCGATCGAAAAGATGTTGGGTCGCTACAGCCACCCTGTCCGGTGAGGTCCGTAAAATCTCGGCCGCTTTACCGAGCTGTCTTTCGCAGGTCTGGACAAACTTCAACGCCGCCATGCCCGCCACAAATTCGATACGCTCGATCCCATCTTGAATCCGTTCGGTGCGTATGATCTTTATGAAACCGACTTCACCGGTGTGTTCGCAATGGGTACCGGCACACGCTTGGGTATCCCACCCCTCGACATCTATTATCCGGACTTGCTTTCCCGGGACTATGCCCCCCTGATAAAGGTCGAACCCGTATTGCCGCTCAGCTCGGTTCCGATCCATCAAAGTCGCTTTCACCCCCCGATTCTCTGTGATTATCCAGTTGGCCAGACGCTCGATCTCCCGCAGTTCTTCCGTTCCAATACGTTTGAAGTGCGAAATGTCAAGCCGGGCCTGATTTACCTCTTTTTGTGCGCCCTGCTGCCAGACGTGGGTACCTAACACCCTGCGCGCGGCCCCGAGCAGGATGTGGGTTCCCGTATGGTGAGCCATCAACGCGCGCCGTCTCTCCCAGTCCAATTTTCCAACGACCCGCTGTCCTGGTTTCAGGAGGGCATGCTTAACCCGGTGGAGAACTATATCCCCGACTTTAATGACGTCAGACACCTCCACCTTGGTACTCCTGCTTTCCAACGAACCAACATCGCTTGGCTGACCTCCGCCCTCCGGATAAAAGGCCGTTTGGTCAAGGATAACGTACTCATCAAAAGTGCGCAACACCCTCGCTTTGAACTCTCGAGCATATGGGTCCCTGTAGTAAAGCTGTTTGGTGGATGAAAGTTTCCTAAGTTTTTCCTTCGAAACAAGAGGGGAGGACGTCGGGGTGTGTCTTGCTCGACTATGTGATTCAGCTACTTTAATGTAAAAGTCCTCGGGAACCTCAACCTGCACTCCTACCTTAGCGGTCGCCTCTTTGACTATCTCGGGAGTCAATCCGTGAGTATCATAAAGCTCGATAAGTTTCTTTTGAGACAGAGTTTTCCTCCTAGCCCGCAGTTCTTCCGCCATCCGTTCGACCATCCTCCTACCCCGGGATATCGCATCCTTATAACGCCGTTCTTCTGCATCGACGACTTCCAAGATGTAGCCCCTCCGTTCGTTCAACTCCGGAAACTGGGGAGTTAGCTGATCTAGTTCAAACGCCATCAACTCGCCGAGCGGCGCCTTCAGTCCTATCTCCCGCATTAATCCCAAGGTGCGCCTGAGCACGCTTCGCGCCAGATATCCCTCACGAACATTACTTGGGGTTATCCCATCGCCGAACATAAACACCAAACACCTCAAGTGGTCGGCGATAGCATAGACGGTCTCGAGAGGTGTCAAAATCTTATCAAGTTCCTCCACGCTCAACCCTGTTCGCGTAGCTACCCTTGACCTGAGTAGCTTCAAATCTCGACCGCTTCCGACATCTATAATCCCGGCGAGTTTCGAATTCTCGCGAAGCACCTCCGTCAACGGTGGTCTCAGCCCTGTAAGTTTTCTGAGGTGCTCGACGACCGGACCGAAGATCGCCTCATAGCTTGAAGCCGTCCCCTGGGACAGCCAGACAAGACGCTCGATTCCGTATCCTGTATCTACTATCTTCAACAGCAGGGGTGAACGTTTCCCGCCCACGCCCGCGTACTGCATGAAGACAAGCGTTGCGACCTCCAGCCCACAAATATTTACCTCGAAGTCCTCACCCGCATTTCCCCCACCTTCCCAGAAGTCCTGGATATACGTGATCTCCTCGGGCTTTATCCCCAATTCTCTTGTCAAAAACTCGTGGCATAACGCAACCGTTTTGTCATTCCAGTAAATCCGCTTGCGACGGGAATTGAAGGCGTGGTGGCCGCCCATGAAGAAAAGAGTGAAGTGCTTTCCGGACCGCCCCACGTTGTCTATGTCCTTAAGGCGTATGCTCGGCTGACTGATGACCAACGGGTTCGCTGGCGGAGGTATCTGTCCGCTCGTGACCCAAGGTTGAAAGTCGGCAATAGAGGCAATCGTGAGGAAGATATCATCGCGCCATCTGGCCACGACCGGATATCTGTTGACAATTTTGTGCCCGTGTCGTTCGAAAAATTTCAAGAAAGATTGTTCCATCTGATGCAGCGAGTACTTCCGCTTCGTTGGCGGCCGACCTATGAAAGCGTACTCGTCGCATGGGGTGTCGCCACACGTTTTCCGTTCTGAGTCAAGCGTCCAAAAAATCCGCCCACAGTGTATACATTTCTCGCTCTCGAATCCTTCACGCCTAAAAAGATCTACACGATAGATATCTCTCAATCGGCTCGCCTCGCCAAGCAAATATTCGAACAGAAGTTAAAAGTCTTCGCTGACAGGAGGAGGACAGCTACAATAATTTCGGGAAACTTACCCAAACAAAGCGCCAAGTCCAGCCAAGGCTTCCTCTTCCTTCTTCTCCTCTTCTGCTTTCTTCTCTTCCTTCTTCTCCTCTGGCTTGGCAGGGGCTGCTGCTGGAACAGCTGCAGTTGGGACAGCGGCACTTTTTATCGCCTCGTCTATATTCACCCCTTCAAGCGCTGCCACCAAGGCCTTCACCCTGGCCTCATCGACCTGCACTCCCGCTGCCTTCAAGACTCCAGCTAACCCTGCCTCGTCCACCTTCTTTCCGGCGGCGTGCAGCACCAAACTTGCGTATACATACTCCATTTCCTATGCCCTCCATCTTTCAAACATTGCATCCTGACCTGTTATTTATCCTTCTTTTTACCCCTCTTTAGGCTTTTCTTCAGGAGTTTTTTCAAGTTTAGCTTCATCAGGCGCGATTCCAATCATGCTCATAAGCCCCCTGTCCAGCGAACGCTTATCTTTGGCACCGACGGTCACGGCGAGACCGAGCATCTCAACGTGGGCCTTAGCCAGCAGCGCGGGCATGACCTGTGATGCCGGGAGGCAGGCGTTCAGGGCCAGATTTTGGGCGGCGATAAACGCTTTTGATATCATTATTCCTATTGTGGCGGAAGTTGGATAGTCCACGTTTACCGCCAGGTTGAAAGCACTTGCCCATGCGAACTGAATTTGTTCGAGGGCTTTTCGTTCATCGTATTCAAGAGTCCCCCCTGCAAAAATCATGCCGGTTTCGTAGGCCGCTCGCAGCCTCAACCCGAGCTCGAGCGGTAAGATCCCAAACTTAGCAAGGATATCAGAAATCTCCCTCGTTATCACATCTCCCTCTTTCAGGAGATGGCAGTCCTCAAGAATGACAACCTTTCCGGCCTGTATCCTTGCTTTGATTCCAACGCGTTGGAGTTCGGCGACGATAGGACCCGGCGCGAACTCGGTCTCGCCTGCAGGAATTGTGATATCTTTAACTGATCTAGAACCAGGTTTCGCCGGTGCATTGATCCTGTTTTCTCGGAGGAACTTGCTGAGCCTGAACGGATTCATCGTGGAGAAAATCAATGCCGATTGCCCTCCGAGGAATTTGGCCATTTCACCGAGTTTTTGGTCCTTTCGTTCCGATGCTTTTTGAAATGCAAGCTTCATTAGTGTGTTCTTCGCCACGACAATTTTTGCTTCACTTCTCAGATTCTGGCGGATCTGTTGGAACTGCGATGCGGGAAGATTAGAAATATCAAGCACTCCTACAACTGAGTAACGGTCTAGAAGTTCGGAAAGTTCACCTACAACTCCATGCTTCCAGGTGGCTATCCGTTCAGTTTTAATACTGCCCGTCATCCTTACCCCCCAACTTTAACCGGTCTTCCCATCGTGGTTTTGATTTTTACCGTATCGATGCTACCCCCGTGCTCAGTTAATCTATGCCAAACTGCTTCAAGCACTGCCCGCGCGTTCGCCACGACCTGCTCATCGTTCATGCTTTCTACACCGATCTTCGCGTGAACGACAGCCTGGTCTTTGGCGGTTAAACGTAAAGTTCGTCTCAAACGCTCAATTATCGGTTTTGGATTCGCGGTTGGTGGGATTGGTTTTGGCATTTTTCCCTTAGGCCCAAGGATCGGTCCGAGCGCTTTCCCCACCAATACCATCAGGTCAGCTTGCGCGATGCAGAAATCGAATTCTGCCACTAACTTCCTCGCGCGTCTCCTATCCTGTCTGAGCGCCTCGATATCACTTCGACCGAGTACCATGTCTGCTCCAGCTTCTCGCGACCGACGTGCCAACTCACTTTCAGCGAAGACCAAAACTTTTTTGGGCTCTCCGAATTGATTGGGCAACACGATATCCTCTGTGATGCGTCCCTCCGGTTTTT
>DTYD01000082.1 GCA_012962055.1 Hadesarchaea archaeon | reverse complement strand
GTTTTGCTTCCAAGTAAAAGGGTAGCGTTAGGTAAGCTTGCGCAGGCTATGATATACGGGGCAAAGATCATCGCCATTAAAGGTAATTTCGATGAGGCTCTTTCGTTAGTGCGCCGCATATGCGAGGAACGGGAGGAAATCTACCTTTTGAATTCGCTGAATCCATTCAGGCCCCAAGGTCAGAAGACAATAGGATTAGAAATAGCGGACCAACTTGGATGGCGGACACCAGATCGGGTCATCGTGCCGATGGGGAACTGCGCCAACATCTGGGCGATTTACAAAGGTTTTCTTGAACTCGACGCCGTAGGGCTGACAAAAGGCATACCGATGATGACCGGCGTCCAAGCCGAGGGAGCAAAACCGATTGTCGATGCGATAAAGCGTAGGCTTGAAAAATTCGCGCCGGTCGAGAAACCCGACACGATCGCCACGGCGATTCGGATAGGAAACCCTGTCAACGGACCGAAGGCGATCCGAGCAATAAGAAAATCCAACGGCACAGCCGAGAGTGTGAGTGATGAGGAGATAATCGTGGCACAAAAAATGCTCGCCAGTTTGGAAGGGATAGGGGTAGAGCCCGCGAGCGCATCTGCGATAGCTGGGTTGAAGAAGCTCGTTGAGCAGGGTGTGGTCAGTACTGATGAAAAAGTAGTTTGCGTGACAACTGGAAACGTGCTCAAAGACCCTGAGGAAGCAATAAAAATTTCGAAAAAGCCCTTGGAGGTCGAAGCTAAATACGATGCGATAATTAAACATTTGAGGTGAAAAATTGCTACCTAGAGAAGCATTGGATAGTACTTTTGACCTTTTGCGGAAACATCATGAGTGGTTCAAAAACGCCCTCCCGCTGATAGCGAGCGAAAACGTGACGAGTCCGGCTGTTAGGGAGGCGATGACCAGCGATTTTCAGCATCGTTACGCGGAAGGGTGGCCAGGCGAGCGGGTATACGCTGGCTGTAGATACATTGACAAAGTCGAGTTTCTCGCTATGGACTTAGCGAAAGAACTTTTTAAAGCAGAACATGCGAACGTGCAGCCGGTATCTGGGGTTGTTGCGAACCTTGCTATGTACACAGCCCTGACCAAACCGGGTGATACCATAATGTGTTTGGCCATCCCTTGTAGAGGACACATAAGCATGGGAAAGGAAAAGTTTGGTGGCACGGCGGGAGCTGTGCATGGTTTGAAGGTTGAGTACTGGCCGTTTGATGAGAAAAAGATGAACATAGATGTAGATGCCGCTGCGAAAAAAATAAAGGAGGTCAAACCGAAACTTGCTCTTTTTGGCGGAAGCGTCTTTCTTTTTCCCCATCCTACAAAAGAACTCAGCGAGGTGGCTAGGGACATCGGTGCATATGTGGCATACGACGCGGCTCATGTCTCTGGATTGATCGCAGGAGGACAATTCCAAGATCCGTTAAGAGAGGGTGTGGACGTGATGACATGTAGTACTCACAAGACCCTCCCGGGACCCCAACATGGCATGATTTTATGTAAAAAGAAGCTGGCGGACGCGATAAACAAGGCAGTTTTCCCCGGGGTAGTTAGCAATCACCACCTCCACGCCGTAGCTGCGTTAGCTGTAGTTTTGGCGGAAATGCTGGAGTTCGGCAAGGAGTACACCTCTCAAATAGTCAAAAATGCCAAAGCGTTGGGTCAAGCGCTTCACGATCGGGGATTTAGCGTTTTATGTCCTGACCAAGGGTTTACGTGTTCTCACACAATAGTTGTGGATGTTACAAAGCACGGCGACGGTGGCACTCTAGAACAAAAGCTGGAACAAGCCAACATAATTTTAAACCGCAACTTACTTCCTTGGGACATAAAGGAGGGTAGACACTACAAGAATCCTGGTGGTATAAGACTTGGAACCTCAGAGGTAACAAGACTCGGCATGAAAGAAAAGGAGATGGAGGAGATAGCCGAGTTTATCAAGCGTGTTGTTGGAGGCGAGGAGAGTTTAGACCGCATAGCCGCCGAGGTGTCTGAGTTCAGGCAAAGTTATCAACAGGTTCAATATTGCTTTGACTCCGCTGTGCAAGCTTACGAGTACTTGAAGATACATTGAAACTGGTAAAAAATTTTAAATTTCAAGTTTAACAACTATCCCGAAGCTTTTCAACCATCGTTTCTACTGTTTTCTTGTGTTTCCACTCGAATTGGGAAGTACAACACCTTTTTTTGGAAAAACAAGTAATGGAGCAGACGTTTTTAAAATAAACTGTTTAAAGCCGTAAAATTAGATCCCGGCTGTTTTCGGTGACCCCTCCTAGAAATTACCAAAAAAATAGCTTATTAGAACTCAAACTTGAGGTAGCATGTCAAGATCGTCAAATGGGGCTGTTAATTGGTTCCGGCGTGTCCGTTGGGGATATCTCTCCCAATCAAACAATGTTGCGGTGAATATAAATAAGACAAGCACAAAAATTTCCTTAATTTTAAAGGATAAGTGCAAATTTTTCATGATGTCATTTTTAAGTGGCACGGTTCTTTCCTCTATTACCGTTCTGGTCGGGGGCTGGTAGCTT
>DTYD01000081.1 GCA_012962055.1 Hadesarchaea archaeon | reverse complement strand
TAAACTTTTTAGAAACTTTTGAGAACAATTTATTGGGTTTCCCTGTGAGCGAAAAGGGCATCACCTCTTTATTTGCCGTCGCGGTAGCTGTAGTGGTAATCGTGACGGCTGGTGTTGGTTATTTTCTTCTTGTCGCACCCACTGTTCCCGGAGGT
Organism: Hadesarchaea archaeon; assembly: GCA_012962055.1. Classification (GTDB taxonomy): domain Archaea; phylum Hadarchaeota; class Hadarchaeia; order Hadarchaeales; family Hadarchaeaceae; genus B75-G9. The sequence continues at coordinate 2,844 of DTYD01000081.1, read as the reverse complement.
GGTCCGAGCGGAGGTCAACCCGGTGGAGCGGAGGAGATGGGGATCCCTATTTATTCCGGCGCAGCTTGGTTCTCAGTTCCAAATGACATGAAATCCGGGTTTGGGATTCCTTCGGACCTCCCGTGTGATGGATACACCACGAGTGCGAGCCCTGAAGATGTGGTCGGCTGGTACAAAGATCAGATGGGGGGATGGGAGCTGATGACGGAGAGTAGCACTTCCCCTCCCGATCAACCCGGACTCACAATTTACATGCTCCACTACAAAAAAGGTGAGAACGGCGCGTTCATATTCACTATGAGCGACCCGCACATTGGGGAAACAGTTTTAGGGATCGTCTCCGGCCCGTGGCTGGCGGTTCAGGGATGTGGCGGTCAGGCAGGAGATGGTGAGCCACAGGAAGAGGGCCAGCCAGGTGAGAACGACGCCCAGTTTCCGGAACTCGGGACCGGCCCCGTCACGTTTAGCATGTGCCCGATGGACTTAAATGACTTCACCGCCGCCGAGCCACTGGGGAGGTTGAACCCGCGCTCTGGTCACACGTTTCCATCGGATCACGGAGGTTTCGTGTTTAAAAACCCGGAGCTTTACCCACCACCCTACGACGTGAGGGCTCCTGCGGGTGGGATAATATCCAGCATTGACTATTACCTGTACGACTGGCCGGAGGAAAGCGGCTTCAGCGGCCAGTATACTGATTACACAGTCACAATACATCACACCAACACTTTCTACTCCAAGATCGGACACATCTCAGAACTTGACGAATCCATACTGGAACAGGCGGACGGGCTGACCCCCGGCACATATACCCCAACAAATATCCCCATCAGCGCGGGGGACGTGATAGGAAAGGCTGGAGGACGTCCTGGAGCTCTGACGGGACTGGACTGGTGGGTGGTGGACGAGGACGTTACTCTCACAGGCTTTATCCATCCCGAGAATTATCCGGAGCGCACAACCCACATTGTCCACTTCATCGACTACTGTGAGGATAACCTGAGAACGATACTCGCGGACAGGCTCTACAACTCGGTCACGGGAGTAAAGAGGACCGCGGAGCCCCTTGGTGGAAAAATAGACTTTGACCAGCTCGGCAAGCTTGTCGGAAACTGGATTCATGAATCGACCACGGATCCGTCCATGGAGTGGACAAAACACCTAGCCTTCGTCTACGACCTCTACGACCCGACCCAGATAAGGATCGCGGTTGGAGACACCGCCGGTGAATTTTTGGACCTCCCAGGGGATGGAAAGATCTATCAGGTGGTTGGCAACTCACCGGATCCAGCGGACATCTCGATGGAGAGCGGAATGGTCGTCTATCGTCTCAGGGGAACGCCGGAGTGGGGCGACGAATCCGTAACCGCCACCATCATCGTGCAGTTGGTGGACGACGAGCGAATTAAGGTTGAGGGATTCAGCGGGCACCCATCCAACCCCCAGTTCACTGCAGATGCACAGTATTACGTGCGATAATTGCGGTGCCAAAGTAAACCAAGAGGTATGGGCGTTAAAATAAACATCATAATTCTAGCAGTCGTAGTGGGTGCTGTCTCGGGGGCAGTGACGTATTCTCTAGTTTTGCAGGTACATGAGCAGGAAATGCCGCAACCGCAAGAAAACGCGCCATCACAATTCCCTGAGCGGTTGGTATCTCCTTCTTTAAGGGCGTTTGGACACCCTTCGGCGGCGGGGAGCGTGCATTAGAACAGGATGCGGAGAATATGATGGCAGATGGGGTAAACATTTTCGCTATTCCTGTGTTATACAACACCAACTCAGATAGCACAGTCGGGCTCGTGCCCAGCGCCAAGTGGGAAGGAAACGAAGAAGGAGGTTATATAACTCTAGTAAGGGGGGCCCCACACCGCGGGTTTAGCTGTCTTCTCGGGGCTGGATTTTGTATACATACAGAATACACAATTCACAATGGTCCCGAAGGAAATCAGAGAAGCAAGCATGCAAAACCGTATAATCGTCTCTCTCCACTGGGCTGAGATCGCCGAGCAAGAAAATGGAGCTGTTCTCGCCCATCAACGAGCCGACCACGGTTTTTGGCGCTGAAGACGCGATCAAGTGGTCGGAGAACATCCTACCTCCCGTCAAAAAGGTTTACTGGAGAGATTATCATGAAATTTGCCGGCGAAGGACCAGAGGATATCTCGGAGTACGGTACCATCGAGGGTCATGATTACGTGGCCGTGGGTGTATACGCGATAGACGTTTCCGAGGACGTTTTCATAGAGTACTTGAAGGAGACAGTGCCCTCCTATGTCAATGAGTATGTCGAAAATTACAGCTTGAACGGGTACATATTCGGGGAGATGGGCGTGGGGGGCCGACAACGAAGAGCGACAGGCGCAGATATTTCAGCAATTTTTTGAGGAAACGTGGGAGAATACCAAGGGTTATTTTCTTTGCGCGTGGGCCCCAAACGTAGATCCAGATGGTCCATTAAATTTGTACGTTTACAGGTACCCCTGCTGAGAACGTCATTAGGGGATGGTACACCCAAACCTAACCAATTTTTATTTTACACCCTATCCAGTGTTCAAAGGAGATTCATGGGCAAACTTACTTTTGAGCCGGTTTGGTTCGATTCCCTAGGTGCCAAAAGCAGTTGCACTCTAGTTTGTACCCCTGATATTTCGGTCCTTATCGATCCAGGGGTCGCGGTGATGCAACCGAGCTTTCCGGCATCGTGGGCGAAAAAGCTTTACTGGGGGGTTCAAGGGATGCGTGCGATTAAGCGGGCTGGCCGAAAAGCTGACGCAGTCGTGATTTCGCACTATCACTACGATCACTTCACCGACTTCGACCGTGAGCTCTACGAGGGCAAAC
>DTYD01000080.1 GCA_012962055.1 Hadesarchaea archaeon | reverse complement strand
GGGAAATCTCCGATGGTGGAATCCAAGCACCTATTTAAGGCAGCGAGGGCTGGAGATGGGCTCTCGCTTCAACTGATCGAAGAAATTGGCGTGTTCAACGCCATTGGTATGGCAAATGTGGTGAACGTTTATGACCCTTCGCTGGTCACGATGGGGGGAAGCGGGGTCCTGAAGGACCGAGATCTCGTAATGAAACCGATCGAAGAGCACGTAAGAGATTATACGAGGAACAGGATCCCGAAGATATTGGTCACCCCTCTTTCGGAAAAGGTTGGTCTGTATGGAGCGGTCGCGGCAGTCTTGCGTTATAACCACCTATTCAGGTGAAAATGTCGAAAATTATTTCTTGAGTTTTTGAATCTCGCGTTGAAGCAGCTCATGTACAAGCTTGCCGTCAGCTTTTCCCCGTACCTTCTCCATCAGGATCCCCATCAAAGGTTTCATGGCGCCCATGCCTCTTTCCTCTATAAGTTTCAGGTTGTTTGCCACGATTTCTGCCACGAATTTTTCAAGTTCAGACCGCGTGATAACAGTTAGTCCAAGTTTACTCACGGCTTCCTGAACGTTTAACCTTTGCGCGAGTAACCGTAACACGTCTGGTACAGCTTCTTTCGCTACTTTTTCCTCAGCTATCCATGTAAAGAGCTCCAACAATGCGGTCTTTTGCACATTTTCGATTTTCACACCTTCCCTTCGCAAACCGACCATGGTTTCTTCAATGGTGGTTGCAATTAGTTTCGGGTCGATTCGGGTTTTCGTCGCAAGCTCTTCGAAAAGTTCTAAGTTTTCCGAGACCATCATACGCTCGGCGAGTTCCACGCTGAGCCCGTACTTTTTCATCAAACGCGTACGTCGCTCTTCCGGCAGTTCTGGTAACTTACTCTTGATTTTTCTCAGTCGGGATGGTGTAATCGGAATCGGTGGAATGTCCGTTTCCGGGTACATCCTTCCAGCACCAGGCAGCGGTCTCGTGAACTCGGTGTTTCCGTCGGGCAAGGCCCGTCGCGTTTCTTCAGGAACTCCATCAAGAGCTTGATTTACTCGATCTATAACTGCCCCCAGCGCGATCTCAACTTTTCTGCGAGAGCCGACAATGAACACAATGGCATCATCCTTTTCTGCACCCGTTAAGCTTTTCAGTTCCTCCACCTCTTCCTCAGAGATACCATATGCTGGGAGTTCGTCCGTGTGGAATAATCCTCCGACCTTACCGTAGAACCTGGCTCGATCTGCAAGTTCCGTGCCGAACCTCCGTCCCGGTTGTAGTTCTTTGCCGAGGAGTCCTGCGAATTTTGGCAATCTAGCAGCAAGCACATTCCCGCCAGCTTTGAGTGCTTTGCGTATAACTCTGGAGTTGGTTTTTGAGAACGTATTTGTGAGGTCAGTGATTTTTTTCTTCACAGGAGCCACCCCCCGTTTTTTTAGCTCGTCACAGATCTCCAAGAGGGTAAGTTGCCTCTGCACTTCACGCTCGATGACCGTTGAAATAAGCCCGAGCTCTTGCACCCCTTTGATTTCTTGGCGCGCGCCCCCTCTGATCGAGATGTTTATATCCTGACGAATCGTCCCAATGCCGCGCTTGGCCTTTCCAGTGGCGCGGAGGAGTTGTCCGATGTAAAGAGCGGTTTTTGCAGGCGTATGTGGGTCGGAGAAGTCCGGATCTGTTGCGATTTCGATCAACGGGATACCAAGACGATCCAAGCGATATTCTGTATGTTTGATATCCTCTCCAACTTTTCTGGCCGCGTCTTCCTCCAGACAAATAGTTGGTATTCTAAAATCTTTTCCACAGACATCAACCACACCGTCTGTTGCCACCAAGGCGGTACGCTGAAAACCGCAGGTGTTGCTTCCGTCGATAACGATCTTGCGCATCGTGTGTACCTCGTTGACCGGCTTGGCCTTCAACAAAAATGCGACCTCAAGAGCTATATCGAGTGCTTCTTCATTGATGGGGTGAGGTGGTTCATCGTCAAGCTCCACAAGACATACAGTGTCGGGATAAAGCTGATACGCAAAACCTTTGTTCTTCAGCACCTCTGCTAGTGCGGCTCGGTCGACCTCACCCATCTCGCTTTGCGTTGGGCGTAATCTTCGTTTTACTTCCATCGGTGGTCTCTCCTCGCGCAGTTTGGATGGGCAGTTGCAGAAAAGTTTACGTGTGTCGAGTTCCTGGTGTATTTCAAACCCCACACGCAGGCCAAGTTTCTTGTAATCAGGCTCCATATCACCGCCGCTCAATTTTTGGTGGGGGTATTTTGGTAAATAGGTTGGCCCACGCTTCCACAGTGCTCGCTTTTATTGAGGAAGGATACGCGTCTAACGAGGGTGAACTTGACCGATGTCATTAAAATTGTCTTGATCCCAACCCTGATGCTTTTAGGGGGTTGTCTAATAAATCGGATTTTTACGTGATTCCAGCCAAATTGAAACAAGAAGGCTGAACCGGGTGAGG
>DTYD01000079.1 GCA_012962055.1 Hadesarchaea archaeon | reverse complement strand
TAGACCAAAAACAACGGGAAGTGCTCGGGAATTTGGCCAAGAGAGGTAAGCTTCTCCTCCTCGGACCTAGAGCGACGATGGGGGTGATCAACACCGCATACGGGCTAGTGGCCACACCGGAACCAGATGTGGTGTTAAAGCGAGGACACATAGCCGTTGTTTCCCAAGATGGTGGGCTCGCAACCGTAATGTTAAATTGGGTGTCCTCTCACCGTGTCGGGATAAGCAAATTTGCATGTGTCGGAGAGGGCATGGGCATCGATGTTGTGGATGTCCTTCAGTATCTGGCGCGTGACAAAGAGACAAGAGTCATCTGCGTTTATCTCGAGAAAATTAAGGATGGAAGAAAACTTGTCGAATCTATATGTGAAATTACAAAAACAAAGCCTGTTGTGGTGCTGTACGGAGGAACGGAACACGAAGAAATTTTTAGGGGAGCGCTTAAACAAGGCAAGGCATTCCAAGTACAGAACGCAAGAGAAATTTTTGTTATCGCGGAGGGGTTGGCAAAGCTATCGCCTATGCATGGAAACCGGGTCGCTGTCATCACAAATGTATCTGGGGAAGGAAGACTCCTGATTAAATTTCTATCGCGTGAGGGGCTAGCTCCCGCGGTACTATCTCCAGAAACCGTCAAGAAAATCTCAAACAAATATCCAAGTGTTAACATCTCAGGTTTTGTCGATTTAGGGATCGAAACGAAATCAGATGTGTACAAATATGTGTTGGAACAGATACTTTCAGATAAGAACGTGGATGGAGTGATAGTGATAAACCTGCTTAAATCGACGATCTTGGAGCCAAAAGATGTGAAAGTCCTTGCAGATGCTGCAAAGAAATCTAAAGATAAACCTGTGCTCGTTTTGTCTCCAGCACATGACGATTACTTGCGCGTGTGCGAGGTTTTGGCGGACACAAAATTGTCAGTTTGTGGCCATCCGGAGGAAGCAGCCTTGGCCATGAAGTTTCTCAACACCCGCGCAAAAATCTTAGAGAAAAACAAGTGAAAATAAATCACGCCGCCAAAAACTGCCCGCGTTTGGATTTTCCGACCACTTCTCCGTCTTCCATCAGGATTGTCCCTCTCGATATTGTCATAGTGGGTATCCCTTTGAGTTTCAACCCCTCGTAAGGCGTCCAGTCGATTTTGCTGTGAAATTTTCTAGCAGTTACGGTTGTTTCTTGCCGAAGATCTATCATCACCAAATCCGCGTCAGACCCTTTACTGATAACACCCTTCCGGGGATAGAAGCCGAATATTTGAGCAGGCTTTGTACATAGGATGTTTACTACATTTTCGAGGGTTAATCTTCCCATAGCCGTGCCTTTTCTGAGTATTAATGGCAAAAGCGTTTCGACACCGGGAATCCCGGCCGGGGCCCCCCAGATATTCTTCCACCCTTCTTCTTTTTCCTCTCTTGGAATTGGAATGTGATCGCTTGTGACGATATCGATTGTTCCTGTACTCAGGGCATTCCAAAGAGCCAAACGATCCTCATCTGTCCTGAGTGGTGGGTCCACTTTTAAAAATGGACCAAACTTCGTCATGTCTTTTTTTGTGAATATAAGAAAATGAGGACAGGTCCCCGTGCTCACCTTTAACTTTTTTTTCTTGGAGTCGGAAATTATTTCGCACGTTCGGCGGGTTGTGACAGAAGAAATATGGAGCTTACATTTTGTGTGTTTGACCCCCTCCATTATCTCCTTTACGTCTTCTTCCTCAGCTTCGCTTGGGCGCGTGTCAACATGGGCAAGCGGGTCCTTTCGGCCATGCTTCCGGAGTTCCCGTATTTTACCATGAATTGTTCCGTCCGATCCCACATCGGTAACAATAATGCCACCAAGAAGTTTTACCGTATTCATCAGCTCTTCAAGTGCTTTGTGTTCAATATCGTCAATCCCTTCCGTGGATACCCTGAACGATCTGACGCCGAGGGACGCGATTTTTGAAGCGTTTTCGGTGAACTCAGAGCCCATGCCGCTCGCATAAATCGCAAAGTCGATGATGCTGTTCTTTCGTCCGGCTCGGACTAGGTTTTGGACTGTTCTAGTGGTTTGAGTCGTCTTGTCTAGCGGTGTGACAATAATGGTGGTAATCCCACCAGCGGCAGCCGCAATACTACAACTGTGAAAATCTTCACGATGTGACGATTTTTTTGTGTAGAAATGAACGCACGCGTCTATCACTCCAGGTATAACGATTTTATCCTTGGCGTTGATTTCTTTGTCGCCTTTCTCTAATCCGCTAACCGCAATTTCGTGGATACGGCCTTTTTCAACGGAGAGTTCTCCACGTACTATCCCTTCAGGAAGAACCAATCTTGCATTTCGGATAACCAGTTCAGCCAAGCATTTCACCAAACAGACCGTTTATTTACGTGCGCCCGCAACGGCCGTTCGGATATCACTCTCGTTTACTGTTTTGCCCCCTCTGTGTTGTGCGAGTTTTAAGGCTTCACTTGATATCTTCAAAGCGTGTTCCTCCAGCACGGCGCTGAGTTCTAAAGCCGCACCACGCGAAACGCGAACTTGGGAAATTTTTCGGATGAGCTTGGCCATTGTTGCGATCGAAAATTCTGGCATGTTTTACCATATTTATCTGATTTAGGAGATTTATTTAATTTGTTTTTGTAAGGTGCCCTCTTGAATATCGCGCGTATCCGCCGCTAAAGTTAAATGCGCTCCCACAGTTCCCTTCACGGGGTTGGTACGGTGGACTTATTGATAAAAAATGGTTTGATCATCACAATGGATAAAGACCGTCGAATTATTACAGATGGGTCTGTAGCCATAGACGGCGGCCGTATAATTTCTGTGAAGCGAGGTCGGGCAGGGAGAGGTAAATCCGAGAAAGTCATAGATGCTCGTGGCAAAATCATCATGCCCGGTCTCATCTGTTCTCACACTCATCTTCACGGGTTGTTTCTGCATAGTACACAGCTCAAGATAGAGCCTCCTTCAGATTTGGTCCAAATTCAACAACGTGCGCACTGGCCAGTCGAGGAGACGATAACAAAGGATGATGCATATGCAGGTGCCCTCTTTTCATGTCTTCAATTTTTAAAAACAGGAGTCACACTGTTTGCGGGCACCATTTCTGGTCCTAATCTCATGCCAGGGGTACTCGATAAGGTAGCTCTCGCTGTCGAACGCTCAAAAATCCGTGGGATAATAGCGTTTGAGGCGACCGAACGCCGTACCCACGCCGAAGGAGCGAAGGG
>DTYD01000078.1 GCA_012962055.1 Hadesarchaea archaeon | reverse complement strand
GGCTCTCCTTCGTGGGGAGCTTGAAAACCGGCCTACCGTGTCTTCGTGTGAAGATATGTTAGGTTTTCGGGACCAGGATGGTGTCGAAACCGTGCTTTCTGAAGAACTCGTCCAGCTTCAAGTTGAACTCGCGCTCCGCTTCCGAGAAAAGCGGCCCGGCAATAAATATTTTCATGGCTCTCAAGCTACTATCTTAAGTCCATGAAACTAAAATTATTATGCCGGCGAGCTGGTGGGCGACCTCCGGGCGAAAGCCTGAGGAAACTCCGTCCATCAAGCAGGTCCGCGAGCCCGTAAGGGCACGGTCGAGAGACCGAGGCAATGGAACAGAAACGACACCCCTCGGCCTGCGCTAGGATGCGGAAACGCTGAGGTCGGGTCGACGGGGATGAAACGGCCATCCCGCGGGATGCAAGGGCAAATTACCGCCGATGAACGCCTGCTGGAGGTGGGTGGTAGCCCGCTTAGCTGAATGTCGCTTAAAACAGAAGACTGGGTTACGGCCAGCACGCCGGCACAATGGTAAATTCAAAAGCCGCTGTTGTTAATAACCAAATAATTATACGCCCAAGGTTTGAATAATAAAAGGTTGAAACGATGGGGAAGAAATGGGGTCGCTACAAAGCCGGTGGTCGAAGTCAGCCCGTGCCGTGCGTATACTGTGGGCGCATGACACCTCGAATTAAGGCCGTGCCCGTGAGAAAGCATTATGGGTTAGGCGACCTCCGAACTATTCCTGGTATCGATCGCAGGCGCGTATTTCTTCCCCACATGAAGGCCTTCGCGTGTATCTCTTGTGCCAAACACCGCCGGCTGATTTGATCGCTTTCACGATTTCTCCGGTTTTGGCCCTTCTGTCCTCAGCATGTTCAACCACGGTACCGGTCACCACGATGTCCGCGCCAGCCTTCACCCGCTCGCTTGCAGCCTTCGGCGTCCTTATCCCGCCGCCGACGATGAGCGTCACATCTATCGCCTTTCTGACTGCGCCGGCCATCTCAACCGGTACTGGTCGATCCGCCCCAGAACCAGCTTCGAGGTAGATAAATCGCATGCCGAGGTATTGTGCGGCAAGAGCATAGGCGATAGCTAGTTCGGGTTTGTTACGGGGAATTAGATCCGCTTTTCCAACTCGTCCTGCCGCACCACCGGGTTCAACTAGCAGATATCCCACCGGGAGAGCTTCGATCTTAAACTGCTTTACGAGTGGAGCACCGAGGTGTTGAGCCCCAGTAATGAAATACGGGTCCCGTGAGTTGAGCATGCTCATAAAGAATATAGCATTTGCATATTTGCTGATGCCGGCCTCACTTGCAGGGAAGAGAATTACTGGCAGCTCCGTCGCCTTTTTTATTGCGAGCACTGTATCGTCGAGAAGCCTCCCTCCTGCACGGGTTGAGCCCCCTACCATTACCCCGTCAGTGCCGGCTTCAGCGGCGTCGGAGGCGATCTGCGCGGCAGTTTCCGGCGTTTGTTTTTCCGGGTCGATTAGCGTAAGGTGTGCGGAACCATCCCGGGCAATGACATTTTTTAAGCGTTCTTCAACCTCACCCACGTGGCTCCCTCGATTTTGGCCTGAGCCCGCTGTAACCACACTTTCGGCATTTGGTCGCTTTCCAAGAATTTTTTGAATTACAACGCATGCATATCTTCACGTTAAACAGACGCCTCTCAGCAACCTCAAACTTGGCCATATGTTCACCTCTTACCTCGGACTTCTTTAAAGACTTCCGGCAGTTTATCGATTAGGTCAGATGCCGTAAACTCATAACCTTTTTCCCGCCGACATAAATCTCCCGCCCGGCCACACACCCTGGCACCTGCAACTGCGGCCTTGAACGGGTCGACACCCTGCGCGAGGAATGTCCCCACGATTCCGGACAGCACGTCACCAGTACCACCGACGCTCATTCCGGGATTTCCGGTGTGATTCAGTTTTAAATCTCCGTTCGCCGAGGAGATGATGTCAACGTGTCCTTTCAGCAGGATGGAACACCCAAGTTCCTGCGCTGTTGATTTGACCTGCTTCACACGTTTCTCCATATCAACGGGGAGGTCCGAGCCCGCCAGGAGCCTGAATTCTCCAGCGTGGGGCGTGAGGACCCAAGGTGCACCCCGGGTCAAATCGCGTTGGTGGGCCAGCGCCTTCAATCCGTCCGCGTCAAATAACGCGGGGAGATCTGAGCGCTGTTCTTTGAGCGTGCGAGCGATCTCGACGACGGCGTCCCGTGTCTTTGACAGCGTGCCCAGCCCAGGACCGACCACTACAGCTGTGGAACGCTCCAGCTCGCTCCAGAGTTCCGAGAGGGCTGATAGTTCCAAGTCACGACAGGGGAGCTTGACGGTGATCAAGTCCTGTGAAAGTGAGTTGATGGTCCATGCCGTTTTTTCCGGGGCCGCGATGATAGCAAGGTCGACTCCAGAGCGCAGCGCCGCTAATCCAACAAGCGCTGGAGCTCCTGTGTAACGTGATCCACCTCCGACCACGAGCAGCCGCCCAAAGTCCCCTTTGTGGGATTCGGGTTTTCGCTTCGGCAGCACGGTCAACACATCTCGTTTGTTTGTGCGATATTTAGCGCCAAACATTACTTCACCTCAAAAAGAAATGTGAGCAGGATAATAAATCTCTCAGGTTTTTGCTTCATCTGGCAAATCAGTCCGACCAATAGCGCTTTTTTAAGTATTGCGATTAATTATTGATACAACAGGTGATGCTTTGTCGAAACCGGTATGGGTGAAAGACGCACCACGTATAATCAACCCGATTCCAGGCCCCCGTGCAAAGGAACTCGTGGCACGTGACGAACGGGTGATGTCCCCGTCCTACACGCGAGCTGAGCCCATTGTGGCGACTGAGGGTTGGGGCTGTTACGTCAGGGACATAGATGGAAACGTGTTACTTGACCTCTCATCTGGCATGTTCGTGCTGAATTATGGCTATTCTCATCCACGGTTGGTCCGAGCCGTTGAACACCAACTCAGAAAACTCACGCACTTCGCAGGAACGGACTTTTACTACGAAGCGCAAGTCGAGCTAGCGGAACGTCTCGTGGGTATCACCCCTGGAAAATTTCCGAAACACGTTTATCTTGGGAACAGCGGGGCCGAGGCGGTCGAGGCAGCATTCAAATGCGTGCGCTGGCACACACGTCGCCCCCATATGATTTCTTTCACAGGAAGCTTCCACGGACGCACATTTGGGTCTATGAGTCTGTCCGGTGCCGAAACACTGCATCGCGAGGATTTTGCACCTCTCGTTCCGGAAGTGAGCTTCGTTCCGTTTCCTGATCCATATCGGGGTCCGTTTGAAAATTCTTCCGAGTGTATAGCGCACATACGCAGCCGTTTAAAAAAAGATATTCCGGCGGAGAGAGTTGCGGCAGTGATCACCGAGCCAATTCAGGGGACTGCCGGTTACATCATCCCCCCGCCCGACTTCTACCAGATGCTGAAGGAACTCTGTGAAGAGAACGGCTGGATGTTCATCGCTGACGAAATACAGAGCGGGCTGGGACGGAGTGGCAAGATGTTTGCGATCGAACATTGGAATGTTGTTCCCGATATAGTGTGTGTGGCGAAAGCACTGGCGGGGGGGATAGCCCCGATAGGCGCGACGATAGCCGACGCAAAAGTCATGAACTGGGAACCTGGAGCGCACGCATCTACTTTCGGCGGTAACTTGGTGGCGTGCGCGGCCGCCGTCGAGGGCCTAAAGATATTGGATGAGATGGATCTTGTAAAACGAGCGGCAGAACTTGGCGAGTTGGCGTTAAGACGATTGGAAGAACTCGGGGAGAATTCCAAAATTGTCGGCGATGTCAGGGGAAAGGGGTTGCTCCTCGCGGTGGAGCTGGTAAAAGACAAACGCAAGAAAAATTTTGCGGTCGAGGAGAGGAATATGTTAGTGCGTGAAGCCCTGAACCGTGGGCTGATCGTCTTTAGAGGTGGAAAATCGGCAATCCGGATTGCACCCCCGCTCACCATAGATAAACGAGAATTTGAGTTAGGATTGGACATATTCGAAGAAGCCCTCCGCGAGGTGGAACGAAGATGTTGATGTTGAAGTCACATTTCAAGACAAACAACCGGGGGCACTTGGTAATTGGCGGCATCGACGCGGTCGAACTTGCGGATAAATTTGGAACTCCACTTTACGTGGTGGACGAACAGCGCGTACGGGAAAAATATCGCAATTTTCACAAGGCATTTTCTGACCGATGGTCGAACGTGCTCGTCTGTTACGCTCTGAAAGCAAATTCAAACCTAGCAGTCGTCAGGGTTTTGCAGAGCGAAGGGGCCGGCGCAGATGTCAGTTCTGAGAATGAACTCCGTATCGCTATTGATGCCGGCATCCCCGGAGAAAATATAGTATTCAACGGCAACCACAAAACCCAGCGTGAAATGGAGCTGGCTATCACCAACGGGGTGTTGATAAACGTCGACAACTTTCAAGAGCTCGAAGCCGTTGACAAGATAGCGTCTCAGCTGGGCAAGCGCGCGCGGATTGGCTTCAGGGTGAACCCAGACGTGAAAACACCGACTCATCCGTACATAGCCACAGGACTGCGCGAGAGTAAATTCGGTTTCGATGTTGCCAGCGGGCAGGCACTTAAAGCTTACCAGCTCGCGGCCAAAATGAAAAACGTGGAAGTGGTTGGTATTCATGCGCACATAGGGTCACAGCTTTTGGACATAGCCCCATTTGAAGAGGAAGCAGAAAAGCTCATGGCGTTGGTCGCGGAGATTAAGGAGAGATTGAACATTTCAATTTTGTTTGTGGATTTCGGCGGTGGGATCGGCGTCCCATATAAACCTGAGGACAGAGAACTTCAGCCATGGATGGTGGGGGAGCGCGTGGTAAAAGTGGTAAAACGGTTTGTGGGGGAGAAGGATTTGTCCGAACCGATGTTGATATTCGAGCCTGGGCGATACCTGGTGGCTGATGCGGGGGTGCTGCTTGCGCGGGTAGGATACGTTAAGGAACGACCAAACGGACCGATTTGGATCTCGGTGGATGCAGGGATGAATGCGCTGATAAGACCAGCCCTTTATGGCGCGTACCATCACATCGAGCTGGCGAACAAGGTCAACCAGAAAAACGACGTGTCGATTAACGTTGCTGGACCTCTTTGCGAGTCTGGAGATTTCCTCGGAAAGGAGAGAAAACTTCCAAAGGCGGAACAGGGCGATTTGGCCGTTATCTTTGATGTAGGGGCGTACGGGCTCGCGATGTCGAGCCAGCACACGGCACAACCGCGTCCGGCGATGGTTTTGGTCAACAGCGGGGAGGCCGAGGTTATACGAAGGAGGGAGACGTTCGAGGATTTAACCCGACTGGACCGGATTCCCGGGTGGCTCAAGTGAAACGCATAGTCGTGAAATTTGGCGGGACCAGCATCGGCAATCTGGACCGGGTCCGACTTTGCGCGAAAGCGGTTTATAAGGAATATCGGAAGGGCAACCAGGTCGCTGTGGTTGTCTCCGCGATGGGCCACACGACAGATGCGCTGATCAAAGCGGTGAGGGCTAGCAAGCACGCGTTCGACAAAAAGGAGCTTGACTTCATCATGGCATTGGGCGAGCGTGCCAGCGTGAGAATTTTTGCTGCTGCACTGCGTGAACTTGGAGTCAAAACGAGATTCATTGACCCGGCCCAGGAGGATTGGCCTGTAGTAACGGACGGTAACTTTGGGATGGCGAACGTCAACCTCGCGGAAACGAGGCGGAGGGTTCAGAGATACATCTTACCGTTGATGAAACTGGGGGTAATCCCCGTGATATGCGGTTTCGTTGGAAGGGATCGTGGGGGGGACATAACCACGATAGGTCGCGGCGGAAGCGACATAACAGGGTTCCTCATGAGCAAATGCTTGGATGCGGACGAGGTGGTCATAGTTACGGATGTTAAAGGTGTGATGACGGCGGATCCCAACAAACTCCCAAGTGCAAGTATTGTCAGGAAAATCGCGGTTGAGGAGATGAGGGATCTTGCCAGATTCGGAGCCCAAGTGATGCACCCGAGGGCAATGTTTTACAAGGACCCACACATAAAAGCGAGGGTTATACATTTCAGGCACGGTAGTTTATCAGTCGATGGTACCACCATAGTTGGGCCAAGAGAGAGTGAGTTTGTGGGTGTGAAATTATACAAAAGACCGCTGGCGATGCTTACCGTGGTAGGTGAGAGAATGCAGACCACCCCAGGCATCCTCGTCAGAACGGCAACTCCCCTTACTGCGGGAGGGATAAACATTTTCGGTGTTTCGATCGGTCCCAGGTCCTTCTCCGTGTACGTGGCTGATAGGGATACCAAGAAAGCGCTCAAGCTTATGCACAAAGCTGTGGTCGAGAATAGGCTCATGAAGGCCGTCACGAGTGAGGAGAGCCTTGCGATGATAATTGCCGAGAGCGAGCGGTTCATCTACACGCCGGGCGTGATAGCAAAGCTCACCGAGTCGGTAGCGAAAGCCGGGATAAACATCATCGAGATCCTGTCCAGCAGGGCCTCCATAAGCTTCTTCGTGAACTGGGACGACAGAGAACGGGCGCTCAAGTTATTCAAGCAGGCGATGAAAAAAATAGAGGGGTAAACGTGTTCGAGGGCGCGTATACTGCGATGGTGACACCGTTCGGTGAGGACGATAAAATCGATGATGATGGTCTCCGCGAAAATGTAAAATTTCAGATCAAAAAAGGCATTCATGGTTTGCTTCCGGTCGGCACTACAGGTGAGTGCGCGACCCTCTCCCACGATGAGCATAACCATGTTGTGGACGTTGTGGTGGATGCTGCAAAAGGAAAAGTTCCTGTGCTCGCAGGAACCGGCAGCAACTCCACTTGGGAGGCACTCATGCTCACGAAACATGCGAAAGAGGTTGGGGCAGATGGTGCGCTGGTCGTGGTTCCTTACTACAACAGGCCGACCCAGGCGGGCCTCTATGCCCATTTCAAAAAGATCGCTGAAGAGGTCGATATCCCGCAGGTTATCTATAACATTCCATCCCGCACCGGTGTCAATCTTTTGCCGGAGACTATGGCGAAATTGGCCAGACTGAAAAACATCGTCGGGATCAAGGAGGCCAGCGGAGACATGAAGCAGGTCGAGCGAATAATCGAGCTGACGAAGGGGCAGGACTTCGTGGTCACTTCCGGAAACGACTCCGACACGCTTCGGATAATGGAGCTGGGCGGGGTGGGAGTTATCTCAGTCGCATCGAACATCGTTCCAGACAGGGTGGTGAAACTGGTCGAGTCGTTCAGATCCGGCGACGTGAAAACCGCTGAAGAGATAGACAGGGGGCTGGCGTCTCTATTCAGGGAGCTGTTTATCGAGACCAACCCCGGCCCCGTGAAAATGGCGATGAACTGGATGGGAATGGCTGCAGGAGGGCCTAGGTTGCCGCTCGTGGAGATGGAGCCAGAGAACCAGAAGAAGCTGTACAAAGTTTTAGCAGACATGAAGTTGGTGCGGCGATGATCCGAGTTGTCGTGTGTGGCGCGTGCGGGCGGATGGGCGGGCTGGTCGTTCGCCAGATGTACAGACAGAGGGATATGAAACTGGTCTCAGCTATAGATGCGCATGATGCCCCAGATATCGGGAAAGACGCCGGTGAACTTGCGGGCGTGGGTGAGCTCGGCGTGGTCGTCGTGGGGGCAGATAAATTGGCAGGGATCCTAAGACAGACGAAACCCGATGTGTTAGTGGATTTCACGAACGCGGATGCCTCGGTTCAAAACATCAGGGTCGCGTCCGAAGCGGGTGTTTCGCTGGTCATCGGCACCACCGGCTTCACGGCGGAACAACTAGCTGAGATAGAACGTGTCATTAGGGGAAAGAATATCAGAGCGGTCATCTCACCGAACATGTCCGTTGGTGTGAATGTGTTCTTCAGATTAGTGGAGGCGGCGGCAAAAATGCTCGGGAATGACTACGGTGTGAAAATCGTGGAGGCTCATCACGTGCACAAAAAGGACGCTCCGAGCGGGACGGCGAAGAAAGCCGCACAGATTGTTGCAAAAGCCTTGAGGAGGGACGAGGATAGCATCAAAATAAAATCTATTCGTGAGGGTGAAGTCATCGGGGATCATACAGTGATATTCTCCACTCCCTTGGAACGGGTTGAGGTCACCCACCGTGCACAGAGCCGTGAAATTTTCGCCGCAGGAGCCGTGAAAGCGATTCGTCACGTTGTCGAGAAGGGAACACCGGGCGTCGTTCAGGACATGTGGGACGTGCTTGCCATCGGGTAAAACCATCTCCCGGAACCTAATTTTTCTTCTTGTGATACGGACACGGACGACCGTGTTTGCAAAAACGACACTTTTCTGGCGGTGGAGGGGAGGGAAGGGGTCCAACCATGTGCCCGTACTTTCGACGCGGCATCTGAGCACCTTGAATTTTTTGCCGCCAAACGATAAAAGAGTGAAGCTCCAAAACAAAGTGGTGGTCAAATGGTGAAAATCTCCGTAGCGGTACTGGGAGCGACGGGCGAGGTCGGACAAAAGTTCGTGGTCAATCTGCAGAATCACCCGTGGTTCGACCTTACAGCGCTGTACGCATCTGAGAGGTCCGCGGGACTGAGATACGGCGATGCATTGAACTACGGGAAGGAGAATTCAAGATGGTTCCTGAAGGAAACTCCGTTGAGGAGAATACTGGACATAACGGTCAAAAATGTGAACGAGGTCCGGACGAGTAAGTGCAAATTGTTCTTCTCCGCCCTGCCTTCAGAAGCAGCGTTAGAAGTTGAGGGAAAAGTCGCCGAGGAGAGGCCAGTCGTAAGCACGGCATCCGCTTACAGGTATTTTGAGGACAGCTTCACCTATCTCCCGGGTGTCAACGAGCCCCACACAAAGATGATCGAGGTCCAGCAGAAAAGCCGGGGCTGGAAGGGTTTTGTGGTCCCCCAGCCCAACTGCACGACAATAGGCCTCGTGATGTCGTTGAAGCCGATCTACGATAAATTCGGATTGAAAAGCGTGATCATGGCTTCGATGCAGGCAGTGTCTGGGGCCGGTTACGCTGCAGTCACTAAGTGGGCGGAGCAGAGGAGGGCACAGGGAGCGAAACTCCCGGCTGAACTCGGCAAACACGTTCCTAAGACCTTTGAGGGAAACGTCATTCCATACATCGAGAAGGAAGAGGAGAAAGTGAAAAAGGAAACCTTGAAACTGCTTGGTGAGTTCGCTGGTGGGAAGATAAAGTCAGCTGATTTCAGAATAACGTGCAAGTGCAACCGCGTCCCGGTTTTGCACGGACACACAGAGTCGGTGTTCATTCAGACTATAAAAAGTTGCTCTGTGGATGACCTCAAAAAAGCTTGGAGGGAGTACAGGGGCGAACCGCAGAGGCTTGGCTTACCAACAGCTCCGAAGCAGCCGATCGTCGTCATGGAGGAGGCGGACAGGCCGCAGCCCAGGTTCGACTCGATGATTGAAGGTGGAATGGTCGCCGCGG
>DTYD01000077.1 GCA_012962055.1 Hadesarchaea archaeon | reverse complement strand
TTGGGGGAGCTGGGAACGTTCGCCCGTGCCCACGGAAAAAAACTCGACCTGAGTTTCATTGTCCCGGCGCAGTGTGATAGGATAGTCCGTCGTGATGGTTACCATGTGCAGTTCGTCCGGATTCCGAGGTTCCGTGAACGCCGCCCCTACGACGAAGATGTCCTTTATCCTGCCACCAAAAGCTTCGCGAATAGATTACTCGGCAAGCGGAGCCTCATCTACCTCAAAAGATTTGATGTGGTCTTGGCCAATTCGTTCGCCTTTGGGGAACTTATAGCCCGCGCGAGGCTGGATAATATAGTGTACATCTCTCATCGTCCCGAATTCCTGCGGGAAAAATCTGCTAAACATTTCAAAATTATGGTGGCGACCAAACGCAGACTTGAGCGTGATGCCAGATTGGAAGCTAAATCAATAGAGAACTCCAAGCGCACCATCACCATGAGCAGGGCATGCAAACGGGAACTGGTCCGACGGTTCAACCGCAGCTCCATCGACGTGATCTACAACGGAGTAGACACAAATTTGTTCAGCAAAGTCAGATGCGAGCGAGACGGAAAGATCGTATTTACCTATGCCGGAAGAAATCATCCGGAAAAAGGCGTCGACCTTCTCCTGCGAAGCATCCGGCACGTGGTGGACCGCGGGTGCCGAAACTTCGAGCTAAGGCTCCTCACTGACGACGGTGTTTTCCTAAAGCGGTCGGTGAAGCGCATGGACCTCTCTCGGTGGGTCAAGCTTGTTGGATGGAAGCGGGTTTACGAGCTTCCGCGCTACTACTCTGCCAGCACATTCACCATCATGCCCTCTTACTGGGAGAGCTTCTCTTACACGACCGCAGAGAGCTTGGCCTGCGAGTCGCCGACCATTGCCTCCACGGCCGGAGCGCTCCCAGAGATAGTGAACGACGGTGTGGGGTTGCAGTTCCGGGTGGGGGAAGAGCGCGAACTTGCGGAGAGATTGGAGGAAGCCTGCTCGTACGACCCGTACCGCGTCGCCGAGATGGGGCGGCAAGGACGCATGCGGGTCAAGCGGCGGTTCTCGAAAAGGACCTTCCTGAGTAACTACCTGCGCTACATCGAGCGGTTCGCGAACGGCACGCTTTCCTGAAAGTTAAAAAAGACCGGCCAACGATGAGTTTAGAAATGTCGTGCGGAGCGAGGAGCGGATGGAATACGAACTTATAGTGGTCGGCGGCGGCGCTGCTGGGCTTTCAGCGGGAATGTACGGTGCTAGGAGCGGCCTGAGAACGCTTGTGCTTGATAAGGGATCGGCTGGAGGGCTCATTGCGGAAGCACCATGGATCGAAAATTATCCAGGTCTGGGCACGGTAAAGGGAACGGACCTTATAGAAAAGCTCAAATCTCATGCCGAACACTACGTCGAAATCAGGAAATTCGAACCAGTGGAGGATATCAAGATCAGTAAGGAGTTCTTGATAAAGAGCTCAAAAGAAAATTACAAGGCTAAAGCGGTTGTATTGGCGACCGGAACGACACGAAAAAAACTCGGTGTGAAAGGTGAGGAGGAGTTCGTGGGAAGGGGGGTGAGCTACTGCGCGGTCTGTGACGGATACTTTTTCAGAAACAAAAAGGTCGCGGTCGTTGGTGGAGGAGATACCGCAGCGGTAGACGCACTTTACCTAAAGAACCTCGGCTGCGATGTCACGATGATACACCGGAGAGACAGGCTCAGGGCAGACGACACCCACAGGAAGCGACTGGAGGAAAAGGTGAACTTCTGCCTGAACTCCGTGGTCAAGGAAATCGTCGGGGACGGATTCGTCAAAGGGATCAGAATCAGAAACGTGAAAGACAACACCGAAAAGCTCCTCGATGCAGACGGGATCTTCGTCTGCATTGGTGAGGTTCCGAGTAACGAACTCGCGGAGAAAATTGGGGTTTCCCTGGACGAAGAAGGATACATTAGAACGGATAAGAACCAGCGGACAAACGTGGCAGGGGTTTACGCCGCCGGAGATGTCACTGGAGGGGTGAAGCAAATCGTGGTGGCGTGTGCGGAGGGGGCGATAGCAGCGTTATCAGCGTTCGAGGACCTTAGGAGTCCATACTGGGTGAAAAAGGTGTAAGATGAGCGACGTCGAAAAATTTGTGCGGTTCTACGAAAGCGATTTTGGTAAAGAAGTTATGGCTAGGGAAGCGAATTATCTGAAGAACGAGTTGAAAGGGAGAAAAAGAATCCTAGACATCGGATGCGGAATCGGCTGTTTCGAGGTAATGCTGCCCGAACTAAACATCGTCGGTCTTGATAGTTCGGAGGAGATGTTGGAGGAAGCGAAAAAGCGAAGCGATAAAAAATTCGTGCTCGGAAACGCAAAACAACTCGATTTTCCCGATGAGTCATTCGATGCGGCCTTCACCGTGACGACCCTAGAATTTCTCGACGACTACAAAAAGGCCGTGGACGAGGTGGTCAGGGTCTTGGAACCAAAGGGTAAATTTGTGGCCATGATGTTGAATCCTGAATCGGAGTACTTCAAATCCCACATGAGTAACCCGGACTCGTACTTCAGGAGGATAAAACACACCGATCTAAAGGACATAGAAGGCTGCATCTCAAAATTCTTCGCCACGAGCGGTGAATATTTTCTAGGGATCCGGAACCAGAAAGTCTTCGACACCCGTGATGGAAATCTGGCTGCCCTGTATGTGGTAAACGGGGTAAAGGTCTAGCGGCCGGCCTTGCGCGCTTTCGGTCGCTTGAGTTGCCTCAGCTTTCTCGGCCCCACGACTTTTTTCACTTCTACTTTTTTCGTCTCGTAAACAGAGCGAGCATTCATCCCCTTGAAGTCTTTTTTGATCGCATTCAGCTCCTCTGGGGTCAGGGGTCTAACGGGGCTGGACCTGAGGGGAGCGTTGATCTGGACCTCATCAGGCCTAATCGTCCTCGCTATCGCCGCAATTTCCTTGGAGAAATCTTTGTTTTCCGGGGCGCACATCACCTCAAGCGAAAATTTGCCATTGAACCCCGCCCGGAATTTTTTCATCCCCTCGATCATATCCGCAAGGCGGATTTCCTCGTACGGGCGGTTTATTCGTTTGAAAATCTCCTCGTTGGGGGCATCCAACTCCCCGACGACCACATCTGCTTGAGCCAAATCCCTTCTCACGTCTTCCCGGTTCATCAGGGAGGAGTTCGTCAATACTGCAACGGGGAGACCCGAGATCTCCTTCGCGACTTTTATCGCTTCACCCAAATTCAGGGACAGGGTTGGCTCGCCCGTCCCGGAAAATGTCACGACATCAGCCTCGACCTTTTTCATCGCTTCTCCGAGGTCTCGTGCCACCCGCTCGGTGGGAACGAATACCCTGCGCTCGGTCGTCAGCTCCGTGGTCCTCCCCAGCGAACAATAAGTACAGTCAAACGGACACACCTTTCCTTTTTGGCAGATCAAATCTACCCCAAGCGACCTTCCGAGCCGCCATGAAGAAACAGGGCCATAAACTATCTCCATATCATTTCCCCTTCAACCTCCTGAAATGGTAGCGCGAGTAGAGGGCCCCCGCCGGGTTGTGGGCCAGCACACGATCCTTGACGATGAGGGTGGTGGTCGGGGCCTTCGAGTAAACCTGAAACAGCACATCGTGGCCGAGGCAGAGCCCGAGGATGATGTTGAGTTCCGTCTTCGCTTGGTTTAGGACCATCGCCTGGAGGACGGGGTTACAAGCGTGATCTCCCTTGCCCATGGTGGGGATGGAGAATTGCTCTTTCTCAAATCCTCCGACCTTACACACGACCGAATGTACCTCGAATCTCCTAGATTTCAGCAGCTCTTGCAGTTTTTTCGTCTCCTCTGAGAGACCTATGCAGAAAGCGATGCCCAGCTTCTTCCATCCTAGCTTCCGAGCGAGCTGAATGAGTTCCTCGACCCGTGTGTACCTCATGTATCCCTCGGCTTCGAGCGAACTCGAGGCCCTGTAGAGTTTCAGGTTTTTCCCCTTGCGGTATTCTCGGAGCGCAGATTCCCCCATGGGCTTTCCAACAGGGCACGGCTTTCCCTTCGAGCACGGTTTTTCCGCACAGGAGACACAATCTACCATAAATTTCCCTCACTCCCTTTCAGCGTAAGTATATCTAGACAGTTTCTATTGGACCGAGGGAGTAAAAATAACATAATCCTTTAAAACCCCATTGTGCGAATGAGTT
>DTYD01000076.1 GCA_012962055.1 Hadesarchaea archaeon | reverse complement strand
TCAAACACCTTTCTCAACCCCCGCCTGTCGTCCTTCAAACCGCTTGCCACGTCTTCGAAGGTTGCGACTACGTTGTATCCCTTTTCTTTCGCATACTCCCGGAGCATTTCCCGCTGGCGCTTCAGATCGCCCTTCTGGTCTGCGGATGATACCCTCGCATAAACCACCGCCTGGTTTTTTGGCGCGGGGCGGCCGAGCAGGCGGTTGATTTCGCTTTCTGGGATGCGGTATTGTCCTCCGAGTGTCTTTATCGCATCGACTTTGCCAGCGTAAATCCAATTCTTCATCGTGTTGAAATGAATGCCCAGCAGTTTGGCAGCTTTGCCTGAGTACAGTTTTTCTTCCCGCATTCCCATCATAGTATTGTTTGGTATAATGTATTGTTTTAGGTAGCAGCTACATCACCCTCTCCCGCACAAATTTAGGAACAGCATCTTCCAATTTGAAGTGTTCAATATCCCGTACTAGCATGCATTTCATACTTACCCCTGAGTGAAGGCTTGATGGTAAACGAAGGATACGCTTCGTATCGATGGTAACCTTTCCGTCTGTAAATCTAAAATTTATTTTGGTCAAAAAGCCCAACAGAGAGCTGAGAGTTTTTGGACCCATCCCTTCAAAACTGGAAATATCGTCAAATCTGCCCCTGCGGATCGCCTCAAGCGCACGTTCTTTCTCAACCATCAAGCGTTGCACGATCGGTCTTTTCATGCCTTTTATCTCCAAAAGTTTTTCACCGTCCAATGCGCCGAACGTTTTTGCAACACGCTCTCGAAAGACCTTGGAATAACCGAACGCCATCGTGGTATCTGTTGGAACGACGCCTCCAGTTACGTATTCAACTATCTGTCCGCGTTCGTTTTGTCCCAACCCCATTACTGCTTCATCAACAACTCGAATGTGAAAACCCCTTCCGGAGTACACAAAATTTATGTTGCGCATATCCAAGTCTTGAGCCAAAGTGTCGGCGAACTCCATCGCCACCCTGCGTGCTTCGTCAATACACTGTTCACATACCCTTCCGTTTGAACATTCACAGGGTTTGAACGGCAAGTCCTTCGCGTCGATATCTAATGCTAGCTCAGATTTCAGCCACCCCTCCCGTGCCGATGGTCGTTCATACAGGGCGACGCTTGCAAAAGCGGAATAAGGCGCACGGCTCCGCATGAAATTCTCCAGCTGTTCAACTGTTATGAACTGGTTGTATCTGTGACTGGGGCCGGTTCCATCCAAATCGAAACCGAATTCCCTCAGGGACAGGGAGTGCAAGATGAACTCTGGAATCTCACGTTTGTTCCATTCCTCTTTATAAAATAACCTTCGCTCATCCGGTGTCGCTTCATACATCATCTTACCCACTCCCACCGCCTGTTTTCGCGTGTTCTGACATTTTTCTGAAGTAGTACGTGAGCGGATTTTTTATTCTGCGGCAGAATTCATCAGGATTGCAGAGCTGCGGGACTGACATCTGAATTTTTGTACAGTTTGGTGGTCTGTACCATTTTGATTTTCCGGAGTCTCCGATTCTAGGTTCGGTTGTCATGCCAAACCCCATGTGGTAAAAAATACTGGCTTTTTCCTGGGGTTGATCCTTAAAAAGGGGGGGATTGCAGCGTTCAGCCGCCTCGAAAATTACCGGGACAATTTCTTCACGAACCACAGAAATATCATCCACCACATCCCCCATTCGGGTTGTCGAAGGAGGCGGTGCTATTCTCGCGTATGATAAAAATGAGGTTAACATCATCGTTATCGCATAGTTTCTCAATCCCGCGCCAACCCCGTTTATCGCCCGATTGACGCATGGCGGGAAAAACTCTGACCGAAGTCTTCTCGAGGGCAGTCTGGCAAATCTTTCCACGTATTCCGGTTCTCTGGGCAGGAGTGATGAAATCCGTTTGCCGACCTCCACAAACACCTTCGGCGGCGTGCCTGAATCCAGTATACGCTCGTAAACCGATTGAATGTAATCTTCAGTTTTAACGCTGATGAAATTAGCGTAAAAATCCCATAGATCCCGCAGGGTGAGCACCGCCCATCCTTTCACCAAGTACAGCTTTGTGAGTTCTATGCGCCCATGTCTCAGGAGGGGGGATAAATCGACCCACCGAACCGCGTACTTCGGCAGGTATTGGGGCAGGATGCGGTCGTCTACGATGTCCACCCCGTCTTTCTCCAGCCCCTGATCACGCAGTTTGTAAAGATCTTCTTTTGGAACCTCGAGATTTTCAAGCTTCGTCCCATCGTTATTTTCCAGTTCCACGAGTTTTATGGAACGTCGAACAGCTTTCATACAGAGGCCCTCACCGCCACGTTTGAAAAGGTCGTACATTCGGTACCTGATGGTGTTTCGAGTCATATTGCTTATCAAACGGACTTCGCGTGAGTATGGGAATGAAACAGAGGCGGCTCCTTGACACATTAAATAAAAAGATAGTACATCGGCTTCTATCGCCCCAAGATTTTGTTCTACGACCATTTCTTTATCAGACCATTTCACCCGATTTATCGCTCGCTCGATGACTTCTGGCGGCATGGC
>DTYD01000075.1 GCA_012962055.1 Hadesarchaea archaeon | reverse complement strand
TGATCGTGATAACACTTGCGCTTGGAGTACTGGGCGGCAAGGACCCGCAGTTCTGGACAGGCGTGTTCGGCACATATACCGGTTATCTGGGGTTAGGGGCTGGCGGTGGAGGAGTTTCAGTTTCAACGTATGCTACCGAGATGCAGACGCCCGGATCTTTAAGTGAGATCTGGAACAAGTTCTACGCCGTGGATATCCTGACCACGTTTGTCCTCCTCATGATCGTGGTGGCGCTGACGAAATTCCTCTGGACGAGAAAGCGCTGGGAACTTCTCACATTCTCTTGGCTCGTCGTCCTGCTGGCGATGGTCTGGCCGGGGACTGGACAGGAGAGGTTCGAGCGCATGTGGTGGCCGTTCGTACCCGTTATGGCGGGTGTGGGTGTGGCCGTACTAGTTTCCCTGCTTCGGTGTCTATCATTTGAACCATCTCTGGGGTGGTTGAGGTACCTGCAAAATCCGCTCTCCCTACTGCTCGTGGCAGGGATCATCGTCGTGCCGTTCGCCGCCAATGCTTACAATGTTGCTGAACGCGTCGGACCCCCAACAGAATGGCGTGTGAGGGGTTTGGACGAGGCTTTCATGGAAACTTTTGACTGGGTTCAGGAAAACACCCGTGAAAACTCCATATTTTCGATCCAGTGGTCGCTCGGGCACCTCTTCACAGGTGCAGCCTGGAGACCGTCGGTGGTTGACGGAGCCGAAATCCCAGCTCGAGAAGGCACGTGGGAAAACGACCCTACGTTCACCCCACGCCCACCTGACTACATTTACTATGTGGAAGACACCCAGGAGATTATCTACGGCGCGGATGTCCCTCGAAAATCTTATGCGATAAACGGCAGACGTATCGACGTGCAGTGGTTTCCGATAATTGGAGAAGAGGAGTTCGAGTGGTACCTCATGACATATCGTGACGACTACGATGTCAAAATCGATTATGTGATATTCTCGATAGAGGAGTACTCTCGGGCGTACAATTACTACCAGTCTGCACAACCCGGGGATATGTTGTTGTCTGCAGAGAGACTTTTCACACCCTCTCAACTACAACCAACCGTAGAAGGTCAGAACTACGTGTTCAATTTTGATGAGAACAGGCCGGCCGTGGTCTTGGACACCCAGGCCCAAAATGTTTACCTCAGAACTGAAAATGGAAACCTGACAATGGATGGTTACGGTGTCATGAAGGTGGACGAGCAGGGACGGATCACGGACTTCTTGCCCCCGTTTCACCCGCCACCGTCTACCCCGGATATCCAAGAAACGCTGATAGTCTTACTTAATGAGGAAGATCAGATAATGTCGGCGTGGCTCGTAAACGGTGTGTCGGCGGAGATAACCGGACGTCCGATCCCGGTGAGTGTGCTCGTCTTTTCCGGCAACACTGAAAGTGTAGATTACGTAGAGGATGTCTTCACGAGTTCGAACGGTTATGTGAGGATCATCAAGGTTTATCATGTACCCTCTTTCCGCTCCCCGGCTGACCACGCGCTGATAAATGACAGCACGCCGGAACTCCGGTGGTACGGGGCGGTCGGCGCCAGCACTTACGAGCTGCAGGTGGACGACAACATTGACTTCTCCTCACCGGAAATTCAGGAGAACGGTCTAACCGACGGGACGTATACGACCCCAACAATCCTCCCCGATGGAGGTTATTACTGGCGGGTCGCAGCGTACGATCTCGGCGGCAATTTGGCGGGCTGGTCTGATATTTCGTCTTTCACGATCGATACCGTACCCCCGGAGGTACCGGCACTTCACGCACCGGACAACGGTGTGGAGCTGAGCGACAACACCCCGACGTTTGAATGGACCCAAGTGCCCGACGCTCAGAATTACCGACTGCTTGTGGACGAAAATTCCGAGTTCGGTTCGCCGGAGATAGATGTGACCCAGGCGGAAAATACGTACACTTCCGTGACAGAACTCCAGGACGGTAGCTACTACTGGAAGATCATAGCAACAGACTTGGCTGGAAATGAAAGTGAATCGTTGGTACGGACCTTCTCGGTTCTGACTGTGGGGAGCTGAGCATGCAGCGTCCGCGCGGAACCCGTGATCTGGTCGGCGAGGAACTTGCGAGCGTTCGTCACGTCATTTGCGTGATGGGCGATATCTTCAGACGCTATGGATGCGAAGAGGTCGAAACCCCGGCGTTCGAGCACCTAGAGGTCTTCACCAAGAAAAGCGGCGCGAACGTGGTCGGGCAGCTATACTCCTTCAAGGATAAATCGGGTCGGGAGCTGGCTCTCCGTCCGGAACTCACAGCCCCCGCGGTCCGCCTCTACATCCAGCAGCTGCGCTCCGCCCCCAAACCCGTCAAACTCTGCTACTTCGGCGCCTGCTTCCGGTACGAGGAGCCGCAGGCTCAGCGGTGGCGTCAGTTCATGCAGGCGGGCGTTGAGGTGATAGGCTCGGACAGGCCGGAGGCTGATGCGGAGGTAGCAACGCTGGCGGATCACGTGATGAGGAAACTCGGCCTGAAGAAATATGAACTCCGCGTTGGGCACATCGGGTTGCTTCGCGGAGCGCTCGCTCACGCGGGGGTGGAGGAAGACGACCAGGACCCGGTCCTGAGAGCCATCGACAGCCGTGAGGAGAACAGGATCCGCGAGGAGTTCAAGCGGGTCGGCATGGGTGAAAAGGGCGAGAAACTTGTTCGCACCGTGATAAAATTGCGCGGCGGTCCGGACGTTTT
>DTYD01000074.1 GCA_012962055.1 Hadesarchaea archaeon | reverse complement strand
TGCGCAAAATCTATAACAGGTTCACAACCACGTGCACTTTTACAGAGGTCAACGATCTCATCAAGCGTTCCGAATTGGCTGACCTTTCCCGTGGTTTCATGTCCTAGTGCGACCCCCTTGGTCCCCATCGACTTCATCCGGTCCAGCATATCCAAGCAGGCCGTCTCAACAGCCTCGAACGCAGCATCGGGCGTCAGCGAACCGTAGTACCCCGGGTGAAAGACTGCGATGTGCGCGCCCATGTGATAAGCGCGTTCAACGGAATCCAAAATGCGTTTCTTGGATGCTTCGAGTTTTTTCTTGTCGGTGGAACACAGGTTTACGAAATACGGACAGTGGACGGAGAGGGATATCCCGAGTTCTTTGGCGAGTTTTCCCGCTTCACTTGCCACCTCGTTGCTCATAAAGACCCCTCTCACGTACTCAACTTCGAAAGCATTCAGCCCCAGCTCCGCAACTCTTTTGAGACCACCCAAGGTACTCCGGTCCTTGCTAGAGATCGGGACTCCTGCCGGGCCAAGGTAAATCATACGCCACCCAAAACCCTTATGGCGGAGGGCAAAAATCTCTTGCGGAGGAAGAAAGATGTTGAGCAGGTTCCGGGACCGGGCCAGCGGCCCGATACGGCGGGTAGCGCAGGCCATCGCGTGGACCGGCGTCAGCCCGAACGTGCTGACATTTCTTGGATCGGTGGCTGGGATACTCGCCGCGTTGTGCTTCGCGCGCGGTGAGCAGTTCCTCGCGGGGATAATTCTTCTGTTGTCTGGGTTTTTTGATGTCATCGATGGGGCTGTTGCCGGGGTGCTGAAGAGGAAAACTGCTTTTGGCGGGGTGTTGGACTCGGTTGTCGACAGATATGTAGATTTCCTGATATTCGGTGGAATCGTTTACGCCTTCGTGACCGGCGGAATCCCTGAAGCCGGCCTTATCCCGGGTTGGGGCTGGGGCGTTTTGGCGATAGCGGGAAGTTTCATGGTTAGCTATATTCGAGCCAGAGCGGAGGCAGCTGGTTCGGGCAAGCTTGATGTCGGTGTTGCAGAGCGCGCAGAGCGGCTGCTCATTCTGGCTGTTGGCGCGCTGGTGGGGTACACTCAGCATGCCGTGGTCCTGATAGTCATCCTCACTCATTTGACGGTGCTGCACCGGTTAATTGTGGCGTGGCACCGTTTGGGCTAGCTTGCGATTTTCGAGCAAAATTCTCTGAAATACTTGAGCCCGTCGCGGAGCAGTTCTTCGCCTTTCTTAGTGATTTTATAATACTTACGCGCAGGTTTTCCCCGTTGCTCCTTCCACTCCATCGCAACGTATTTATCCCGTTGAAGGCGGTATAGCACCACGTAAGAAGTAACCGTGGCAGGCCTGAACCCAAAACGTTTCTGGACATGTTGTCGCAACTCATACCCGTACATCGGGCGGTCCTTCAACAGTTTTAGAAAATAGGGCCAGAGCATTTCTGATGTGGTCTTTTTCTTCAGCCTAGCGACCATGAGAAACCCTATTTTTTAATTGCCGTAAGCTTTATATAGTTTATTCTAGGAAATATCTCACAGTTGGAAATTTCTAAAGTGGAGATATTTCGCATGGTGAAAGTAGCAATTGCAGGGGTGGGTAACTGCGCTTCGTCTCTGGTGCAGGGTATCGAATATTACAAAAACGCCCGCGAGGACCAGTTCGTCCCTGGTCTTATGCACGTCAATTTCGGCGGGTACCATATCCGGGACATTAGGTTCGTGGCGGCGTTCGATGTGGATGCGAACAAAGTTGGTAAAGACCTCTCTGAAGCTATATTCGTGCCCCCCAACTGTACGGCCAAATTCAGCGACGTTCCGGAGCTGGGGGTGGAGGTAATGAAGGGGCCGGTGCTGGATGGTCTCGGGAAGTACCTGAAGCCGGTCATATCGACAGACCCGACCCAAAAACCGGTAGAGATCAGCGAAGTGCTGGAAGAAACTGGCGCGGATGTTTTATTGAATTATTTGCCCGTGGGAAGTTATGAAGCTACCCGATATTACGCTCAAGAAGCCATCAAGGCCGGAGTTGGTTTCATAAATAATATTCCGGAATTCATCGTTTCGGATAGAAAATGGGCAAAAAAATTCGAGGACGCCAACCTCCCATGTGCAGGCGATGACATAAAATCTCAGGTTGGCGCGACAATTTTGCATCGGACTCTCACAAAATTATTGATCGACCGCGGCGTGAAACTGGAGGAAAGTTACCAATTGAATGTAGGCGGAAATTGTGATTTTTTAAATATGCTCGAAGAAGAACGGCTCAGTTCCAAACGTGTGAGTAAGACTGATGCAGTTTCCAGCCAAATCCCGTATGAAGTTCCGTTGCGAATAGGTCCGAGCGATTACGTACCTTTCTTAAAGGACACCAAGGTATGCTACATCCATATGCTCGGAAAAAAATTCGGCGATATCCCACTGACGATAGATCTCAAGCTATCGGTCGAGGATTCACCGAACAGTGCCGGGGTTGTGATAGATGCCATCCGGGCTGTGAAGCTCGCGTTAGACCGGGATATAGGTGGCCCGCTCATAGGTGTTTCAGCTTACTTCTTCAAACACCCGCCAATACAGATGCCAGATGCTGAGGCAAAACAGGCTGTGGAGGAGTTCATCGTCGGGAGGAGGGAGCGATGATGGTGGAAAACGGTGCGCCAGATATTGTGATCGTGGGGCACGTGGCTGTAGATACGAATAAGTTCCTGCAGGGTATGATAGAGAGCGCTATCGGGGGGGCACCCACTTATGCCGGACTCGCTCTGGCCGCGCTGAGAAAAAAAGTCGGCATAGTCGCTAAAGTCGGAATAGATTTCACGGAACAGTTCCCCCCTCTCTACCGCAAGTTTGGGTTGGACACAGAAGGCATTATGGTCGCCGGAGAACGCACGACGGCATTCGAAAATGTTTACGACGAAAAAGGCCACCGTACCCAACTGTGCAAGCATGTCGCCCCGAGGATAACACCTGACGATATCCCGGCCTGTTATCTCGAAGCTGAGGGATTTTACGTCTCTCCGCTCGCGGATGAGGTGCTGCCGGAGACCGTGGAGAGGCTCAAGAGCGACAACATGGTCATGGTAGATCCCCAGGGACTTTTCAGGCACATAAATGAAAAGAAGATGGTCACCATCAAATCGGATGTCGATCTCGAACCGTTCTTGGAGCACGTTGACGTGGTGAAGATGGGCAGGGACGAGGCCGAACTCGTTATGAAGGAACCCAGGCAGCTGCTGGAGAAACTGTGCGCGATGGGGCCCGAAATTGCGATTCTCACCCGAGGGGGGGAACCAGCGCTGATGCTGACAGACGGCGAATTTCACGAAATCGAAAGCTTAAAGGTCGACGCCCGGGATCCCACCGGAGCCGGAGATGTGTGGGGAGCTGTTTTTTTGGCGAGGTATCTCGAGACGCATGATGCAGTGGGATCGGCCAGGTTCGCCTCCGCCGCCGCTGGATTAAAGATAAGGTATAAAGGGCCTGTGGGCTTTCCATCACAGGGTGAGGTGCTTGCCGCGATATCGTGATGGCTCCAGGAAAGAATTTGCTGACCCCGCACCGTTGGGATTGATGGGGTTCGGCATGACCACGGTCCTGCTCAATATACACAACGCAGGTTTGATTTCGTCCACCGGGATGGGGATGATCTTGGCCGTGGGAATATTCTACGGAGGATTAGCGCAGGTCATAGCTGGGGTACTCGAGTTCAAAAAGGGAAACACGTTCGGGACCCTGGCGTTCTGCTCGTACGGTCTGTTCTGGCTGTCGTTGGTGGCGCTGTGGGTGTTTCCGGCCGTAGGTTGGGCCGGGACTGTGGATGCCTCATCCATGGGGACTTACTTCGTCATGTGGGGGATATTCACCGCCTACATGTTCATCGCCACCCTGAAGAAAAGCGGGGGGCTGCAGGTGGTGTTTTCGAGTTTGGCTGTTCTTTTCCTCCTCTTGGCCGCGGCTGAGTTTACAGGAATTGCCGCGATAAAAACCATAGCAGGTGTTGAGGGTATTTTCTGCGGGGCAAGTGCGATATATGTCGCGTGCGCGGAAGTCCTGAACGAGACCTATAAGAGGGCCGTACTGCCGCTTTGAAAAATGTTGTCAATAAGTTTTCGCGATTAAAATTGAACTTTTGGCGGGTTCCGAGCACACGGGACATTCCCCTCCCGTCCGTTTGTGGTGCAGTTCCTCGCCGAGCACGCTTCCTCCGGTTTTTTCCTCTAATTCTTTTCCGCAATCCTCCTTCCCACACCATGGCGCTCTGACTATTCCAGCCCGCGTACTCATCGCCTTTTTTATCTCCTTTATTTCCCCCAGCTCTCGCATGTTTTCGGAGAACGATTTCCAAGCTTTGTCTCGCATGTCCTCGTTTATCTGCTCGAGCGTCTTCTTGACATCCGGAACCAATGTTCTGAGTGAAATAACGAAACGCTTTCCCGTGTCTCGCCTCACGGTGGTTACCTGTCCTCCATTCACGTCTTTGGGGCCTATCTCCAGCCTAAGGGGAATACCGTGACGCTCCCACTCGTAGAATTTTCTGCCGGGGCGGATGTCCCGACCGTCAAAATGAACCCTCAGACCTGTGGCTTTCAGTTCCTCGGCTATTTTTCTTGCCACTTCTTCGGTGTTACGCTCTTTCTTGAACGGAATCGGAACGACCACGATTTGAACCGGTGCCACTTTGGGCGGGAAGCACGGGCCCAGGTCGTCACCATGGGCCATCACCGTCGCGGCTATTACACGTTCAGATATCCCGTAGCAGGTCTGGTGCACGTGTTCGTGGCTACCGTCCTCTCTCTCGTACTTGATCCCGTAAACCTTTGCGAAGTTCTGCCCCAGGTTGTGGATGGTGCCTATTTGCAGGGTTCTGCCGTCCGGGGCCAAAGTATCAAAAGCAAGTGAATACACCGCGCCGGCAAATGTGTCCCATGGCGGGCGCTTTGTGATCGCGTAAGGAACACCGAGTTCGTCGAAGAATTTTTTGTAAATCTCCACGGCTGCCATTACTTGAGCTTCAGCGTCTTCAGGTGTGGCGTGAGCGGTGTGGGCTTCTTTAAATGTCGTGACCTCGCGCAGCCTTACCAGAGGCTTGGTCATCTTCGTTTCGTACCTGAAGATGTTGACGACCTGAAATACCTTGAGAGGCAGGTCCGCATGTGAACGAATCCAGAGGGCGAACATCGGATAAATTGATGTCTCGCTGGTCGGGCGGAGCGCCAGCTTGACGTCCAGCCTGTCCTTTCCTCCGTGTGTCACCCAGTAAACCTGCTCTTCGAATCCGCGGATGTGCTCGGCCTCCTTCTTGAACAGATTTTCCGGAATCAAAAGAGGGAACAGCATCTCTTCGTGCCCTCTTTTCTCCAGAAGTTCACGCATGATGGCGAGTACACGGTTGCGCAGTTTCAGGCCGTATGGAAGCCAGACATAGAGCCCCTTCACCGGATAGCGAGTTTCCACTATCTTTGCGTTCCATAGGGTCTCATCGAACCACTCGCTGAAACCGCTTTTCCAACGCTCACGCTTCATTCGTTCACCCGTATGCATCATTTCAGTACGGACTATGTTTGTACAATTTTAAATCAATCGATAGCGGATGTTTCTCTGGTAATCGCGTGGTGAAATTTAGCGTGAGCGCGCTCAAACGTTTGATAACCGTACCACTCCGGATGAATAGAAGGCAGGCGCTTACCCTGATTGTTTTGCTGGCGATATTCGCTGGCGCGCTTTACCTGCGCCTTTCAGTAACTCTAGGTTATGAGCTTCCCCTGGGAAGGGATGGGCCCTACCACTTTTTCCACGTTGAGTACCTGCTCGAACACTGGCCTGTCCTGCATGCGGATGTGGGTGCGACCCATCAGCTCTTTTTCCACTTCGCGGTGGCGGTACATGTGATACTTTCACCGTTCGGCACCTCGCTCACAAACTCGTTCAACATTGTCACCGCGTTGGGATCGGGGCTAGTCGTCCTGACGACTTTTCTGATGATGAGAAGACTGACGAAGAACATCGCAACGGCGTTGGCGGCGTCGTTTTTTGCTGCCTTCATCCCAGCTAGCTTCCGAATGATGGGTGAACTCCAAAAGAACGCGTTCGGCGTGACTCTGGCCCCCTTGTTTGTGTTTTTTCTATGGCGTGGGTTGGAGAGCGGAAAGAAGCTCAATCTCCTCGTCGCAGGAATCGCACTTGGGGTGGTCGGGCTAACACACGAGTTGGTCTTCGGTACCTTGGTCATCACGTATATTTGCTACCTCGCGTTTTTGCTCGCCCATCGCAGACGCATACCTTGGTGTGAGATCAAGGCCGCAGTTATCATCGCGGTGCCCGTCGCTCTCATCTGTGGGGCCTTCTACGTCGGGATGCTAAATACGGTAGGAGGTATGGCAGGCTGGGGGAAAGCAGCGGTTCTAATGGCACAAGCGGATTCCCAGCAGCCGCTCGAAGGTCAACCGATGGCCACCTCGATATACAGGTTCTATGACGAATACATTGGCCAGTTACTGCTGGTGTTTGCAAGCATCGGCGCAGGGGTTGCAGCGTATCGTAGAAAAGCGACTGATCTCCTCCTGCTGACGTGGGGTATGAGCGCACTGATCATGGCGCAGGACTGGATTGTTGGTGACTATCAATGGCGGTTTGCCATTATGCTGGCTACGCCCGTGGTGCTGCTCGCGGCGGTTGGCCTCGTTGA
>DTYD01000073.1 GCA_012962055.1 Hadesarchaea archaeon | reverse complement strand
TCGACGAGGTCGAGCGGGCGGTTCATGACGCCATTTCCGTGGTCGCTGCCGCGATAGAGGACGGAAAAATCGTGGTCGGTGGAGGCGCACCTGAAATTGAACTTTCGAAACAGCTGTGCGAGTATGGCGAGACCGTCGGTGGGCGTGAAGCGTTGGCCATAAACGCATTTGCAAATGCTGTCGAGTCTGTCCCAAGAACCCTGGCCGAGAACGCAGGTTTGGACAGCATAGACATTCTCGTAGACCTCCGCGCCAAGCATGAAAAACAGGACGGGAAATATTTTGGGATCAACGTCTTCAACGGAAAAATCTCGGACATGATGAAAGAAGGCGTCGTGGAACCTCTGCGGGTGAAGACACAGGCCATCAAATCTGCAAGCGAGGCTGGGATAATGATTTTAAGAATAGACGACGTGATTGCAGCTTCTAAGAAAGAAACGCCATCGCCCAAAGGGCCTTCAGGTGCCGGAGAGGAAGAAGGATTGGGAGAAGATTAAAAAATAATCTCACATTCAGGGCACTGCCAGGACAAAAATTTAAATGTTGAAACACATCTTTGAATAAGGCGGCCAGATGAACCTTGTTCCCCGGTACATGTTCCTCACGCGCGGAGTCGGACATCATAAAGAACAGTTGAGGTCGTTCGAGTACGCTTTGGAAGATGCCGGAATCGCCAAATATAACTTAGTTTCGGTCTCGAGCATAATCCCCCCACAATGCAAGCTCATCCCATGGGAGAGAGGTATAAAGTTTCTTCGCGATGGCCAAATCCTCTTCGGGGTTTTCGCGAAATGCAGCAGCAACGAGAAGCGCAGGCTCATTACCGCGAGCATAGGCTGCGCGCTCCCCGCCGACAAAAGAACATACGGTTACATCAGCGAGCACCACACTTACGGACAAACCGCAAAAGAAGCCGGCGATTATTCGGAGGACCTGGCGGCCTCGATGCTGGCAAGTGCCCTAGGTTTATCATTTGACCCGGACAAAAGCTGGAACGAGAGAAAACAAGCGTGGAAAATTTCCGGGAAGATCGTGAGGACCACGAACATAACTCAAACAGCTTTTGTGAAAGAAGGGCTGTGGTCCACGGTTTTTGCGGCTGCCGTTTTTGTGTTATAGCGGCAAACTGAAAATCCGGCTAGCCAAATCTGGGGCGACCGGTCAATTTCTCGAGCAACATGCCCTCGATTTTTACAGGTGGGTTCCGTTTTGCGACGGCTATAGCCTCGTCCAATTTCATTTCGTGCTCGGCGTGAATCTCAAAAAGTGGCTCTCCTTTTTCGATCTTCCGCCCCTCCTTCAGAAGTATCCTGAGTCCCGCCCCTTTGTCACGTGGAGCACCAGCCGCACGGACTATATCGTTTATGCGCTGGTTGTATATCTGGGTCACGTAACCGGAATACGGAGCAGGTACCGTCTCTTTTTTGTCGCCGATTTGGATATCCTCAAGTTTAACGTCCGGATTTCCACCTTGGGCTTCGATCATCTCGCGCATCTTTTGGTATGCCTTCCCGGATTTCAGCAACTTCGTTGCCGCCTGCCTGCCCAATCCATGCGCCACTGCTCCCCCCAATTCAAGCATTACCCCCGCCAAACTCGTCGCCTTCTCGACTAGACTACCCGGCCCATCACCACGCAAAGTCTCGAGCGCTTCTCTTGCTTCAAGCGCCGGGCCCACAGCATATCCAACCGGCTGTCCTCCGTAGGTCAGGGCGACTTCCAACTGGACGTTAAGCTTGTGACCCAGGTCTATGAAATCGTGTGCCAGGTTGCGCGCATCCTCGATACGCTCGACCTTCGCCCCCGGGCCAGCTGGGATA
>DTYD01000072.1 GCA_012962055.1 Hadesarchaea archaeon | reverse complement strand
CGATATTTAGAGAGCGACGTGTTGCACTGATGTTATTTGTAGCTTTCCTATCTGTCATGCTAGTCTGGAGTCCGTGGAAAGCGGTAGATTCAAGGGTGGAATCAGCGCTGGGGTGGCCAGCACAGTACACACGTGGCATAAGCTTCGGGGTCGACCTCATTGGCGGTTCTAGGATAATTTTGGGGCTCGAGGCTTATCATGTCACGTTTGAGATCAATCAGGATAACGTGGAAGATGCTTGGTCTTCGATAGTGAGTCAGCTTGAAGACAATTTATATGTGAGCATTAAAACCATCAATTTAGACTCCACCATTAGACAGGTCGCGGCCGAGATCGGGAAGCCTGTCACTCAAGACATGCTCGAAGCAATAATCGGAGATCTCGGTAGCGTTGTGAAAATAGAAAAGGCCATAAGCGAGACAACTCGCGATGACGTAATTTCTATCCTCGCGATGCGGGTGGATCCTTATGGGATACTTGGTGTGCAGTTTAGGGCGCTGGGATCTAATTTGGTTCTTTTTGAGGCTGCCGGTCTGTCCCCAGAACAAGCTAAAACCCTTCTCGGAAAACCTGGACGGCTTGAGATTTTTTTCGAAAATAATATTTTGTTGCGTGGCGAGGATGTGGTGAGCGTTGGGGCGCCGTATCCCAGTACAGAGAGGGCCCACACTGCCAACCTTCCATTCAGATTAACTGATGAGGGAGCCGCACGTTTCAGAGAAGCAGCTGCGGGAAAAGCCAATTATCCGACCGTGATCTACGTAGATCGTCCAACAGATTCCATAGTAGTTTTTGATAGTGAGATTTTGAGTGAACTTCCACCTTCGATCGTATACGATGCGAATGAAAAGATGTTCAAAGAGAAAACGGAGCAAGAAATAGAATATCCTATAAATGTTTTAGCAGTCGGAACCGACAAAAACGAGCTTTCACATTCAGCTCAACAGTTTTTGGAAGA
This sequence comes from Hadesarchaea archaeon, assembly GCA_012962055.1. Classification (GTDB taxonomy): domain Archaea; phylum Hadarchaeota; class Hadarchaeia; order Hadarchaeales; family Hadarchaeaceae; genus B75-G9. The sequence goes on along the minus strand of DTYD01000072.1, from coordinate 2,584 downwards.
ACAAGCAGGTCTAAAGCTTAAGGTCCTCCTGCTCGGAGATTTCTCATCAGAGGTCATTGAAAACATATCCCAGCATTATGTGGTTGAGGATATCGGTAAACTAACTAATGAAGGCATCAAAGATTGGATCGAGAGAGCATGTGGACTTAAAAGTGTGGTGACCATCAGCCCAGCTTTGGCCTCCGATCTTGCCGCTGGAAAAATAATAAAAGACATGGTGATTACCATTGCGCGCCCATCATTGGACGAGGCAATGAATGAAGCTAAAAACTTGCGGTTGGTACTATCTGAAAGGTTGCCTGTTAACATCTCATACGAAAGTGAAACATCAATAGACGCTCGCTTGGGCACAGAATTTCTAAGGCAGGCCATCATTGCAGGAATAGCAGCTCTCGTCGGGGTCTTGGTTCTTGTCTATCTCAGATATCTAGACATCCTCATCGGTTTTTCGATTGTTGGAACAATGACATGCGAGCTGATAATTACCCTAGGCGTTGCGTCTGTTCTCCATTGGTCCATCGGCCTACCTGAACTCGGAGGTTTGATAATTGTCATCGGTACTGGTGTCGACCATCAGATAATCATAACAGATGAGATACGTCGAGGAGGTTTACCCGAGGCAAAAACGATAAATTTGGGTGGTAGGGTTTCACGAGCATTTGCAATAATTTTTGTTGCGGTTGCTACGACAGTGGCAGCTATGATGATGCTTGCTTGGCTTGGCTTTGGGGCGATGCGGGGGTTTGCCATTATTACAATTGTGGGGCTGCTTATTGCGGTATTCTTAACGCGACCGGTGTATGCTCGGATAGTTAGCGGAATCTTGGCGTGGAGACATTCTGAGACAGTAGGTGCCTGAGCCTATGGGATCAAGAACTGCCTCAAAATTAGTATGGATGTGGATAAAACCGAGAAAATTCCGAAGATGACAGTAAAACATAGAAAAACCTTGTGTACTCCAAATGCCTTGAGGGCTCGTTCTGAAATAAAATAAATAGATGTTATACACGCGAAGTAAAACCACAAAACCACGGTCGAAACCGTGAGATGGTCAACTTTGAACAGAATCATTACGAACGCTAAAAATCCCACTGCCACGTTCGCAAGGACGATGGGATAAAAAAGCGCTGTTAGGACGGTCCACTTAGTTTTCATATCCAATCACCCGATGAAAACATACTGAGTTGTTGTCGGAAGCTTCTTTCGCAAAATGGCAACCTCAGGCCGGTATATCAATAACTCTTCTGCTTCTTCTTTATCCAAGATTTTGCTAACTACATAGGCCCCTGCCTTTCCACTTATCCTAGCAGCACTTTTCCCGAATTTTGGTTCGAACGCGATTAAAATGGGAAGCTGGAGTTCGTTCCAGTTCTTCTCAGGTAAAAGTCCGGCTAGGAACTCGAGTTCTTCTCGGTTGAGCGCGTGTTTACCACCATTACGCGTCATGACTTCAGGTTTCGAAGACGAGAGAGCTTCTCTCAACGTCATGCGTTTTTCCGGTAGATGCACATTAAGCCTGCTCAATTCCAGCTTGATCAAACGGTCCATGGCTATCTGCGTTCCTCGAGTATAGCTTTTATCCGTTTCAGCCGCGTGAAGTTTTCTCTTTCCATTTCGTCGAGTCTCATCGAAATGAACTTGATAGTTTCTTGTAGCTTCGGGATCAGTATATACTCAAGAGCGTTCACTCTGCGTTTGGTTTTTTCAAGTTCTTTACCTATGGCAAAAGCCGAGGCTTCGAGTTCAGCGTGTTTAACTAAAAGCTTGAGTGCCTGCTCGAATTCCTTACTTGTTTCGTCAAGTAGCGAGGATGTCGTATACAAACTATATCCCCTGGCTAAAGCGTTACGCTCGACTTTTGGGTCCTCGATTACTGGCACCGTGATACCCATTACGTGGCGGCTTGAGATTTCCAACTGAAGCTCACGTTTTGTCTCCCTAGCAGATTCCACCGTTTCGATCGTCCCCATCGTAGCAAAACATTCGCTCAGCACGCGGTAAGCTCTAAAGAGCCGTTCGAGTGCCCTTGTTCTGGACCCTTGGACCTTCTTCAATACATCGAAAAATTCCATCACCAGAGCGTCCATCTTTTCTCTGAGGAGGTCGTGACCTCTCTGCGCGAGACTTACTCTTCGTTTCAGTTTTATGAGCTCCATGCGTGTCGGAGAAATTGTCAAAGCTGTTGCCATCTACCCGGTCCCCTCTTTCACGGCAATCTCGGTTCCAACTGTTCGTCTGATCATCTCGCTAAGTTCATCTACTTTTGGTGCGTACCCGGTCTTGTCAGGAATTTTAAGGACGACAGGAATCATGCTTTTACTCCGCATGAACTGACTGAAGTCGGGTTCCAGCTCCTCTGCGATACGATAGGTCAATAAAATTAATCCAATTTGCTTGTCGCCAAAAAATTCTTTCAGCTTGGCAAGCGTTTCATCTCTCTTTTTGTGAACATAAGTATATGGCACGCCAGCTAATGCCATGCCCGTCGTTGTGGACAGATCCCCTATTACGGCTACCTTATAGTTCAATCTTCGGCACCCTCATTATTTTTTCTTTGATTTCCTGTGGTTCGAACCCATCTGTT
>DTYD01000071.1 GCA_012962055.1 Hadesarchaea archaeon | reverse complement strand
TTTCAGCGCCTATTTAATTTTGCACACCTCTAAGAAAAAAAGAAAAAAATACCGGGAGGTTGTTCTCCCGGATTCAAGTTTACCACACTTTGGCTTTGGTTATTATCGTGCCCTCGTATATCGTAGTATTGGACGGTGTGTGAATGAGCTTGACCGTTACAGCGCCACCTACTGCTGATGGCAGAAGTTGAGTTGTGTCAGTCGTATTATCACTATTGAAGAAGAACGAGATCTTGTCACCGGCGCTGCGAACAGGGGAACCCCAATACCGCACGTATACCCCATTGACATCAGCGGATGGTACTCCTTCCGCTGGTGCTGGGGGTGAAACTGACGCTACTGATTTGTCACTATCATTTCCAAACGTTGCAACATAAGTCACAGTAACATTAGCGTTTGAACCCAAGTAGTTCTCTACATAGCATGTGTAGTACACTTTCAAGTCCATCATGCTTGTCGATCCACTTGTGATAGGCAGGTCTATAACGGCGGAGTTATCTGAACCACCAGAATCCGGCCCGACATACGCATCAGGAGTTCCAAACATTATGGCGGGTGCTGGAGTCACTCCCCCGACGTTCGTTAGGATGACGGCAACTATTCCAACCGCGGCAACTGTCAGTGCAATAAGCAGAATTGTAGCTACTACTGGAGAGACACCCTTCTTGTCAAATCCCTTCATTTTTTTTCCTCCTTTTTGCTTTTATACACGTTTACCTATGTTGGGCCCTATTTAAGCCATTTTCCTCTCCCGAAAGCTTAAAATATTCTTTCTAGCCCTTTAAAAGCGATAAGCTTAAAAATTCAAAAACTTTAAGTAATATTGATGAAATTTTTAAAAATTGATAAAGAAGGGAACGAAATCTTAAAGATTCTGGAAGAGAACTCCAGAACCCCGCTGAGGGAGATTGCCAAACATCTGAGGTCCTCTGAGGGCATGGTCCACCACCGCATCGAGCGAATGAAAAAAGACGGAATAATTGAAAGGTTCTCAATCGTTGTAAATCCTGAAAAGATTGGAATCGAGCTGACGGCCCTGGTCCAGCTCAAGATTTCAGGACCCGACCTCTGGAGGGCGATGGACGAACTCGCGACACGTGACGAGGTCCGTTGCGTCTATTCCATCCCGGGCGATTACAATATCCTCTTATTCTGCAGGTTTAGGGACATGAAACATCTAAATGAGTTTCTGGTGGACATCTTGGAAATCAGATCAGTGGAACGAAGCATGGTCCTGCCCATCCTAAAAAAAGTGAAGGAAGATTTCACGGTCCTCCGCAAGGCACCGCGACCTGCGACCCTCTGAAGAGCTGAACAATCGGATTTACCTCAATTCATCCACTGTTTGTCGTTCAGACCCTGCAGAAAAACGGTCTTCTTGGGATAGTCTATACAAAACCGCCATTAGTCAAAATCTTTTTCACTTCGTTGAAAAATTCTTCCGCCCATTTAATCGCGTTTCTCGCATCCGTTTCAGATGTTGCACCAGTCCTGTCATAGATCGCGATATGTCTCTTTCTCCTCATCCTATCGAACGCAATGATAATTTCATTAGATTCTTTGCCCATGGATGCCTCGACGAACCTTATCACCGACATGTGTTGAGCGTCCCCGGACGGTCTATAACCGCAGGAAAACATCAATGCCCTCGCCGCCTGAAGCATGGAATTATACGCGATGGAGAAAGCCCAGTCGTGGTCATCCTTTAGGAGTTTCGTGGCTGTCCTCAGATCCCTTTCCGCGAGTTTGAACGAATCCCTAACCCTTTCCCGGTTTACCGGTAAGCTCTTTATCAAGCCCTCCTTTTCCAACTCCTCAAACTTCATTTGGCTCACCCACGAGCTTGATTTTCTTCCCTCTCAACACATCGCTCAGAAATGGGTCCTTTTTCTTTACCCTCGATTTGAATTCCATGGAGCTAAACAGTGTGTAGTTTATCTCCCTCGAAAGCCGTTCCTCCAACTTTCTGATCATGGGTACCAACCTTTTCTCATCGACCTCTCCAACAATCATGAGGTCTATATCGCTTTTCAGCTGCTCTTCTCCTCTCGCAAATGAACCATATACAAAAGCAAGTTTCACCTCGCCGAGTTCTGACAAATTTTCTTTCATAATTTTGCCCAACCCCTCGGTCTTCAAAAACATGCTTTTTAGCTCCTCGTAGATCGGCATTTTTTTATTTGTGGTAAAATACTTCAGGTTCCCTGCTCTCTCGCTCTTCAGCAAGCCTATGGACTCCAATTTTTGCAGTTCCCTTCGCACAGAGTTAATATTCCCGCCAGTTTTCCTCGCGAGTTCCCTGACGTAGAATCTTCTGTCTAGATTGAGGAGGAACAAAGCCAAAATTTTGACCCTCGTTTTTGAGCCAATTATCGATTCGAGCATGAATACATAATGTATCCAATAGTATAAAAAAGTTACTCAAATGCAGAATTATAAAGCTAGACAAATGGAAACCTCAATTCATCCACTGTTTGTCGTTCAGACCCTGCGGGAAAACGGTGGTATTCTTGAGGTGGTTTCTCTAACAAGGCCAATGCCGAGCTAGAAACTTCACTTCCACTTTGAGCTGATGATACCAACTATTAGA
>DTYD01000070.1 GCA_012962055.1 Hadesarchaea archaeon | reverse complement strand
GTCATCGGAGTTGATGGCGTAAACACGATATCGTCACCGACGTTCTCAGCGGTGCCGGAAATTAATGCAGAGGGTCCGGCAGATGTCACGTAGTACACCGCAATCGCGACGATGACCAAAACAGCAGCCAGCATCAGCAGATACTCGGTAGCGCCCTGACCTTTTCTAAACATTTTCATATTCTACCTCCATTAACATCCTCAAAAATACTGGATTATAAAGGTGTCGTTGCGGGCTCATATAAACAGTTTTGAACTATACAGGCGTCATGGCTCCAATTACCGTTTGAGCTATGGAAAAGACCATTACCGACATTATCGCGAACGGGACCGAGTAACCCAGTCCTTTCGTCATTTTACCGTAACGAATCACCCCGACGGCCAAACTGCATATGAAAGCCTGAATCGCAACGTACGCCATCGCGATCGTGGTCATCTCTTCAGGCAGGCCGCCACCAGTCACCGGCCCTCCGCCGATGTTGATCCCGCCCACCCCCACAGTAAGGCCGACTATGAACGGAACCGCGAAGAGTGCCACCGCGAACAAGAACATTACCTGCTGGGTGGTAGATGATTTTCGCTCGCGCTGAATCGCATGCACCTCCTTGATGTCGCCCGCAACCGCATCCAGGACTCCGGCCAGAGCAGCACCGCGCTCGATCCCCTCGACTATCAGGCGAAAGGCCCGCTCGTAGAGGGTCGAGCTGGACCTCCGCGCCAGGGCCAGCAGGGCGCTTTCGAGCTTTCTCCCCCGCTTGACCTCGCTCGTGACCCGGGCAAATTCGCTGGAGAGTTCGCCGTACTTGGATTTCGCGATGTCGTCGAGTGCCGCGTCTATCCCGACCCCTGCCCTCAGAGTGCTCGCCATCTGGCGGAGGGCGTCCGGCAACGCGCGCTCCAGCTCTGCTGCCCTGCGTTGGGCCGAGTAGCGCGGGACCCAAAGCATCAGCACAGGAAAGATAATGACTGCCACAAGGGGCACTAGAACGAACCAAGGAACCGGAAGTACGAAGAGGAATCCGACCAAACCTGCCACGCCGCATAACAGTAACGTCGCAAGCAGGCTAATGCCCACGTACTCCTCAGCGGAGAGCACGATCTTCGTGGACTCGAGTGTGCGGTCAAGGTTGCGGAGAAACTTCTCAGGAAAAACGCGTCTGGCAACCGCCGCCATCCTGGTGGTGACTCCCATATCACAACCTCGGCTCGAATCGCTTTATCGTGAACACGAAGTACACCAACAGGGACGGCAGGAGGACGAGATAAAGGACGGCTGCGGTCTGCGGGGTGATCCCCCCACCTCCCCTGCTTGCGGATATCATTATCACGACCATGAGCATCGCCGGGATCACAGCAGAGGCGAACATGTAGATCATGGTGAGGAGGTTGAGAGACTGGGTGTAGTCGCGGAGTTTCATGCGCATCTCGAACGCCGCTTCATCCGCCAAGGTGTTCAGAGTTTTTGCCAGATCCCCTCCAGTCCGCAGGGTGCGCTGGATCTGGCGCGTGGCGCGACGAAGGGATTCGGAGTCCACCCGCCTGTCCATCGCCGCCAAAGCTTCTTCCATGCTCATGCCCGCGTGCATGTCACGTATCACCCTCCCGAATTCTTCCGACATGGCACCGTAGTCCGCCCGGCTGATCGAGGTCATGGTCTCGGGGAGGCCTACCCCTGAGGAGAGCTGTGTGGCCATGTGCCGCAACGTGTACGGGATCAGGCGGTTTATATTCATCACGCGCGCCCTGGCCCTGCGCCTGGGCTGTGTCCTGACAAACACCAACGAGAGCACGAACGCGACAACGCCCCCCGCGGGGACAAAGAGAAACGGCATCCGCAGCATGACCATCACGAACACGACAAATACTGTTACGATGAGGCTGACCCCGATCATCATCGCGGCGTATCGCTCGGGGGTAACCCTCAGGTCCGCTTTGTACAGGTCTTCATTTAATCCCTTGAAGAATCTCGCCAAGCGCGCAGCTGGCCTTTTCAGTGGCGCATAGAAAACTTCCGAGATGCGCTCGGACGCTGGCCTCTTAAGTTCAACCCTTTCCTCAAACTTCCTCTCCTCCCGGAACTTTTCCTTCAATTCCTCCCTACGAACCGCCTCAAGGCGTTTTATCTCCTCCAATCTGCGGGCGACCTCATCCGGTTTTTTGGTCGGGGTCCTAGAAATTTTGATGGATGAACC
>DTYD01000069.1 GCA_012962055.1 Hadesarchaea archaeon | reverse complement strand
TTCCAGCACTTTTCTTCTGCGGACATATAATGCGCCGTTTATAATGTAGAAAGGGAGTAAGTCCTGTTTTTGCAGACATCTGAACCCTTTTGGATAAAACGGAAGAATTTTGTCACCTTTCATTTTTAGGGACCAGTACGGGTGTCCGTGCGTGAGTTTGCATACGGTCACGACAGAATCGCACCCGGTTTTTGACAGTTTCCCAATAGCTGAGTCTATATCCTTATCTTCGAGTAATGGGGAAGTTGGTTGAATCGACGCAACGATCTCCGCGTTCCAACCCTCTCTTTCTCTTAGATACTTTACGGCGTGCTGAACCACAGGTACAAGAGAGACCTCATCGCGGGCCAGTGGGGCGGGCCGGATAAAAGGCACCTCTGCACCGCAGCGCTCGGCAACCCTCGCTATTTCCCCGTCCTCTGTGGAGACGATGACCCGCCCCAGCCGTTTCGATTTGAGCGCAGCCTCGATAACATATGAGATCAGCGGTTTACCTGCTAATTTTCTCAAATTTTTTCTGAGAATTCCTTTTGGGCCACCCTAGCCGGGATCACACCGAGGATTTTCATTAAACAGCCCGCCAAACTTATTAGACGCTTGACCAATTTATCTCAATCGGGGAGCAGTACGAGCACGATAGTGAATGCAGGATTTTACGAAATCCTCGGGACGGACAGGTTTGAAAATTTGGAAAATACTTTTACTCCGGAGTATAAGGAGTACAGAAAAAAGTGGTTCGAATATCCCCAAAAAAGGATACTGGGTGAGTTTCCGTTGCACCTAGATGTCGAGTCAACTAACGCGTGTAATTTAAGGTGTGCGATGTGTACCAGGAATTTTATGACCGAAAAAATCGGAAACATAAAATGGGACCTTTTCAAAAAAGTTATCGATGAGGCATCGGACTACAAACTACTCTCCCTGAAGTTGAATTTCCGCGGAGAACCCCTGCTTCATCCGGAGCTCCCTAAAATGGTCAAGTACGCCAAGGATAAGGGGATACTGGAGGTTCAGTTCAATACTAACGGTCTCGCACTACCTGAGAAAAAATCTGAGGAACTCATAAGGGCCGGCTTGGACAGGGTCATTTTTTCCGTCGACGGGGCCTTTAAGGAGACTTACGAAAAGATTAGGACTGGCTCAGATTTTGAGAGGGTTGTCCAAAATATTAAACGGTTTGTTGAGATCAGAAACGAGATGAGACTGAGAAAACCCATAGTTAGGGTTCAGATGGTGAAGATGGAAGAGAACAAGCACGAAGTTGAGCGGTTCTTCAACATGTGGCGCGATGTGGTGAACAGAGTAGCGGTCGTCACCCAGAGGGAACCGTATATCAGGGGTAAGGGGCCCTCAAAAAAACTCGAACATTTTCCGTGTCATCAAATCTGGCAGAGAATGGTGGTGTGGTGGACCGGAGAAGTTTTCATGTGCTGCGGCGACTGGCACGGGGGATATCCACTCGGAGATGCAAAAAAGGACAGTCTCCGCGATCTGTGGCTGGGGAAGAAATACAATTTTGTGAGAGAATTGCATAGTACCCATAGGTTGGAGGATCTCTCCATATGTGCACGTTGCGAGGTCAACACTCCACAATTTGATAAAGAGCTGGCCCAGGTGTTGAAAAATTATCAAATATCGACTAACTCATCAGGTCTTTCCATGCGATGATGTCACCTTTTTTCAGGTCTCGTCTCGCCTTTTTCCCGATGATTTTGTCGACCACAAGCGGTGATACCCCGGTGGCCGGCCTTAAGGATACCAATTTATCACTGGTGAGGGCTGTTCCTTTTGGGATATCAACCCCTGCGGCAAGGCTCCTCCTCAGAGAGCCAAGAAATTTTTTCTCGGCATTGGTGGGGCCATCTCTGCGTCTTAGCATCTTTTCCACCTTTCTGATATTGTTCACCATCCTCTTCATTTCTACGGGTTCCGCCGACAATACGGAGTCGCCTATAGGCTGGCTTCGATCAAGAACGAAGTGCTTCTCGATCACCCTGGCACCCAACGCCACTGCAATCAGAGGTGCTAGGGCCCCAGTCGTGTGATCCGAGTAACCGACAGTGACCTGGAATTTCTTCCTGAAAAAAGGGATCGTCAGGAGGAAGGTTTCCTCCTCTCCACAGGGGTACGTGCTAATACAGTGCATTAATACTAGTGAGTTTTTTGATATTTCTTTCATAACTTTTTCTATTTCGTCAAGTTTTGCTCCCCCTGTCGAAAGGATGATTGGTTTATTTTTTCTGGCAACGTGTCTGATGAGTGGCAGGTTGGTGAGGTCTCCAGATGCTATTTTAAAGACAGGAGAAAGTTCGTCCAACAGATCAGCGCTTTCCTCATCAAACACGCTTGCTAGAAACAGAAGTCCACGTTTTTTGGCAAGCGCCGCGAGTTCTTGCCATTGTTTAGTTGAGAATTCGAGACTTCTGAACCATTCACGCTGGGTTTTGTATCTGGTGACGGGGGGGACGACAGGGGCGTTCTCGACGACAAGTTTTTCAGCTTTTATCATCTGGAATTTGACAGCATCCACCCCGGTGGCAGATGCTTCTTCAACGTATTTTTTGGCTATTTCAAAATCTCCGCCGTGGTTCCCCCCAACTTCTGCCACGATCAGTACCTTTTCGTTTAAGTCTATTTCACCTATTTTCATGCTTACCCTTCTTGAGATCGAAGTTTCAGTTCTCGTTTTAATATCTGCTCCGCCATCCAAAAGTCAAATTCCGAGTCCACGTGGATGGACTCGCTTGGAAGCATCTCTATGTGGGCAACGCTTTTTCCAATCACGTTCATTGTTTTTTCTAGAACCTCCCGCTTGACCACGTAAATGGCCCCGTTTTCTTCGTAGAGAATTTCTCGCTCGTGTTTCAGAAGCCTTTTTTCAAACAACGGGGACAAACCGTGCGGTCCTGGCCTCCAGTGGAAGGAATTATTGTTGGTCGCACTGATAACTGTATCTACGTTGAATATTAGCATCGTGTTTATTGCTTCAGTGATGTGGTATTCTTTTTTCAACGGCGAAACCACGTGAAGGATCGCTATTATATCGGGGACGTATTTTTCTTTTTCTTTAAAACGATCTAAAATATGGAGTGCCACGAGCTCAACCGAGACCCCTTCGGCGGAGAGCTCTTTGGGCCTAAAAAACGGAACTTCAGCTCCGTACCCTTTGGCCACTTCGGCTATCTCTTCGTCCTCCGTTGAGACCACAACCCGGTTCAGAAGCCTGCATTTTAGTGCTTCTTCTATGGTGTAGGCTATGAGTGGTTTACCGTTGAGACTTCTGAGCGCAAGTTTTCCGCCGTCAATTCTGGATTCCGCTCTCGCGGGGATTATAGCGAGAATTTTGATTTTTTTTAGCATGTCGCTGAGTTTGGTTTTCACGAATTCTTCTTTGACGTGTCGGATGGCGCCAGTTTTCCAGCGGTGGTCTGAGGACATGCTCTTTCCGTGTTTTCTGTAGTACATCAGGGGAAGGTTGATGTTGGCTACCTTGTACTTGGTGGCGAACCTTATCCAGAAGTCATAATCCTCGGTGTATCCCGGCTTTTCTATGTATCCTCCGAGCTCTTTAAATTTCTTTTTCCTGAACATGGCCCCGGCGGCGAGGGGGTTGCGGTACAACAGTTTAAGTTCCTCGCCGACCTTCATCTGTTTCACGTGTTCGATGATTTCACCCTTTTCATTAACTAGATAATAATCAGGATAAACTAGGTCCACGTTCTGATGGTCGTCTAAGTAATCGGCCTCGATCAGCAGTATGTTTTCGTCGAAAAAATCGTCGGCATCGAGTCTTATTATGTACTCCCCGGATGTCGCGGCGATCCCCCTGTTACAAGCGGCCGCCAGCCCGAGTCCCGGCAAATTTATTATCTTGACGCGATTTTCATATTCTTGTAACACTTCGGTTGTATTGTCTGTAGAACCGTCATTCACCACGATCACTTCATAATCGTCGTAATTCTGGTTCAGGGTGCTCTCCAAGCACTGTTTTAGGTATTTTCCATAATTGTGTGCGGTAATGACAACGCTAACCTTCGGCATCCTCGCCCTCCTCGACGATTTTCATTTTTTTATCGACCAGTTCCATTTTTACTCTTTTTGGCTTCAGGTGGGCATTTATCCTCGCCAAGTCCGGATTTCCGTCCAATAATTTTACAATCGCCTGAAGAGAGAGCGTGTTCTTCCCGTTAAGTCTTTTATAAATTTCCCTGACCAGCGTTAGGTCCTCGGGTGCGTCCACGGTCAGCCGGTATTGAGGCCTCCGAACATCGTCTTCTGCGGCAATGTGATCAGTTTTGAATAAACCGGAGTTCTTAAAATACAATGTCATATACTCGCTGAGTTCCGGATTGGTGGCAAACCTTCTGCATTTTTTCAGAGCCCCGACCGATATCACCTCGCATTCCGTGCCTTTCGGCAGCCCCACAATAGATGTGTACTCTGCCCCTGTTTCTGCGTGGTGAGCTACGACCCTGTCGAGATACACGGGATCGGTGAGTGGATTGTCTCCTGTGACCCTCACGATAGCGGTTGCGTTTTCACGCTCGGCCGCTTGCATGAATCTTTCCAAGACATCATTTTCGCTACCCCTGAACCACTTGATACCCTTCTTTTTCGCGATGTGGACCAAAATTTCATCATCGGGATGCGTTGAGGTGCACAGCACGATGCCATCAGGGGCCTTACATTTCTTGAGTCTTTCTATAAGACGTTCGATGAGCGGCTTCCCTTCTATGTCTGCTGTGGCTTTTCCTGGCAACCTCTTGGATTTCATTCTCACCGCAATTAATACAAGGGTTTTCATGATAATTTATCCCAAGTAATAATCTCATCCTTTTTAATGCTGGTTTTTGTTCTTTTACCGATTATTTTTACGGCTTCTGATGGAGGTAGCCCGGGTGCGGACCTCTTGAAAGCTAGCATGTGGAGTTCGATTTTTGACTCCGCGGGGATGTCCACGCGAGCTACTATGTTTTTCTTCACCTCGTCGCGATACTTTTTCATGGCGTCGGAGAGTTCGAACTCTCCCGAACCTAAAATTTTTTCGGTGTTTCTGATGTTTTGCACCATTTTTTTGAATTCTTCTGGCGTGAGCGATGATTCGTAGTCCAGCCCCTTGCTCTCCCGTTCGAGCGTGACGTGTTTTTCTATCACCGAGGCCCCCATGGTCACAGCCAAGCACGGTAAGAATGTGGCAAGTTCGTGTTCTGCATCTACGTGGTCGTGGAACCCCACGTTAAGATTGAAAATCCTCTTCAATTTTGGGATCATTTTTAGGTTCGTGTCTTCGATGAGGGTCGGGTATGCCTGAAAACCGTGTACGAGGATGATATCATGGTTCCCGTGAGATTTTATCATCTCGATTGCGTTTTCAATTTCTTTCATAGTGCTGCCTCCGGTGCTGAGGAGAATCGGTTTTCCTTTTTTCGCGGTGTGGGATGTCATGTATGGATTTGTCAAATCCGTGGAGTGGATCTTGAAAGCCGAGACACCAAGTTCATCCATAAAGTCACAGCTTTTTTCGTCAAACACATCTGCCAGTATCTCCCATTTGAATTTGCAGGCCGAGTCGAGGACCCTCCCCCATGTTTTTTCCGTAAACTCGATACGTTTGAAATTTTCATATCTTGGTCCGCTAGGGGTGACCAGTTCCTCTGTGATGAATTTCTGAAATTTTACCGCATCGGCGCCAGTGTTGTGGACTTTGTCAATGAGTTCTGTGAGCAGGCCTAGGTCTCCTTGGTGGGCCGATGCTATTTCAGCTATGATGAAAGTGGACTGACCCTCTCCGATCATTTTCTTCCCAATTCTTATATTTTTCATGTTCCGCACCAGTCGGGCCGAGAGGCTAGCCAAGCCAACAGCTGTCTCCCGCTACGTGATATTCGATATCCTCAAATTCAATGTCTTTCCATATTCCGACGTTGTCTAAGATCAGCTTGCAGTTTTTCAGATTGGACAGTATTTCGTTCTGCGGTATGGATCTGTATTGAATGTGGTCTGCCACGACGATGATCGCATCGAACTCGTTCATCCCTGACGGAAAATTAAATGGTTCGGCGTCTGTCAGCCGTTTTATTTCATCAGTCGCATAGTATGGATCTTGGACTTTAAATTTAATTCCATTTTTTCTGAGCTCGTTTGAGATCGTCAGAGTCGGACTTAACACATCGACTTTTAAATCACCTTTGTACGCGAGTCCCAAAATACCCACATTTTTCGCATCTTTTTTTATCAGGTGTTGAGCGACTCTTGCTGGCATTTTTGAATCGAATTCGACGGCGTTCTTGAGCAGCGTCAACACGTCAGGATTTTTTGCGCCTTCCAACACGTATCTTGGGGCGAGAGGAATACAGTATCCTCCGGTCCCGAATGAGGGACGGTATGTGCCCACGTTCCATTTGGTCCCAACCAGTTCGAGAACCTCTCTCATATCTATGTCTGGATAGGCGAGTGAGAGCTGGTT
>DTYD01000068.1 GCA_012962055.1 Hadesarchaea archaeon | reverse complement strand
TATGATCCCCTCGACCGAGGAGTCATAGTGTTACGCGGTCAACCGGCACCTGCGCAAAATAGCCTAGGCTTTCGACACCTTTTTAATTTTGCACATCTCTAATTTTATTTTAAAGGTACAAGATCCACACACACACCTGCGGCGATGGTCTGTCCTCCGTGACGGACAGCGAATCGGCTCAGCTCTGGAATTTCGCTCGCTCGCTCGATCACCACTGGTTTATTTAACTTCACACGAACTAACCCTGCATCGCCTTTTTTTAACGTGTCTGGTTTTTCCTCGACCACGCCTCCGGTGTGAGGGTCTATCTTCTGGAGGATTTCCGCCAACCTCCCCGGCACATGAGCGGCATGGCAGTGGAAGAGAGGCGCAAAACCGGGTGTGAGATCAGTCGGGGTCACCAAAACGATGATTTTTGCTGTGAAGTCGTTTGTGACTGTAGGTGGTTTATTAACATGGGCTGCGACGTGCCCCCGTTTTACCTCTCCTTTTGATATCCCCCTGACATTGAAACCTACATTGTCCCCCGGCCAAGCCTGCTGAATTTGCTCGTGGTGCATCTCTATCGAACGGACCTCGCCAGTTTTCCCGGCAGGTTCAAAGATGACCCTGTCGCCGACTTTCAGCACGCCGGTTTCCACGCGCCCAATCGGAACGGTGCCCACACCCGTGATGGAGTAGACATCCTGGATGGGGATTCTCAGGGGTTTGTCCACAGGTTTCTCCGGCTCCGTGAAACTCTCCAGAGCGTTTATCAACATGGGGCCCTCGTACCACGGCATCTTTGGGCTGGGCCGGGTGATGCCCTCTCCATGAAACGCCGAAACGGGGACGTACGCGAACTTCTCAGCCTCGCGATATCCGAGCCCGCTCAACAGTGCGGTTATCTGGCCTCTCAGCCCTTCATAGCTAGTTCTGTCGAAGCCAACGAGGTCCATCTTATTTATCGCCACCGCCAGCTGTCCCACCCCCAAGGTGAAAGCAAGGGCCGCGTGCTCGCGCGTCTGGGGCATTATGCCGTCATCAGCCGCTACGACCAAGACCGCAGCATCGGCCTGACTTGCCCCGGTGATCATATTTTTAATGAAGTCGCGGTGCCCTGGGGCGTCGATTATGGTAAGAATGTTTTTCGTGGTTTCAATTTTTTGATATGCCACATCTATAGTCAAGCCCCTAATTCTTTCTTCCGTTTCGCGATCCATCAACCACGCGAACTTAAAGCTCCCTGCTTCATCTTTGAGCTCATTTTCGGAAACGATACCGAGTTCGACAAGAAGTTTCCCGATGAGGGTCGATTTCCCGTGGTCGACATGTCCGATAAAGACTAGGTTTATATGAGGCTTCGCCATGAGCGTCGCCCCTTAAACGTTTGCCTCCTTAGATACGGGGGATTGTGTGTAGCTTGAGATATTAGCAAAAGCAAGTCGCAGGTCGCGAGACAGTTTTTCCGCGGCTCGACGAAGAGGCTCTATATACACATGAACAACATCAGATTTCCCATGCTCAAATTCGAAAAGCTTGTTAGCTATTCGGTCTGACTGGGAGGCGTACTGTTCCAGCAAAGTTACGGTCTCCATGCGGAATCCGTTGGACGAGTGTAATTTGTTGACCACCGAGGTAATCCCCCGGGCCACAGTCTCTATTGACTTGTTCAACCTTTCTTGCTGAATCCCTTCAAACCCTTTTCTCCTCATAAGCATGGAAAGACGTTCTGCCAAAAGTTCCGCGTTTGCCGCAAGTGAACCTAGGTCTGCTACAACGATACGTACAGCTGCTCCCGTGTCGTCATAACTCAACCTACGTAATTCAGCAGCTGGCTCCCCAACATCGGCCCATAAGGAGAAGTTTTCCAACGGAACTTGTTTGGCCTCGGTGGATCGTTTGGTGTACTGAAAAAGTGTGGCGAAGGTTACCATTACGGTTGCAATGGCAAGAGCGATGGTGATGAGCACAAGATACGTTGATGTTCCTACAGAAAAAGTTGTCATTATCAACGCAACTAAAGCTAGCAACAGGGGAAAAACCGCAATTGGAGGTACGCGCATATCCACCGTTTAGACGTTTCTTATGTTATTCAAAAAGCTTTTTGGTCGTTTCCGACACGGGGTGATTGGTGGACCGATTGGGGAAAATTTCACCTCGCCATCCACGTGCCGAATCGTTGCGCATACGGGAGCGCTTGGTGGATGGTTTCATGGCCGGGTTGGTCGTGCCGGAAGGGCTCGCGGCGCACGGGAGGGGTGAGGCGTTCGACTACATCCTCGGCGAACGGACGACCGAACAAGCCAAGCGCGCGATCGAAGCCGCGGCCGCCATGCTTCTTCTGGCAAAACGCCCGGTAATCTCTGTCAACGGCAACGTCGCCGCGCTCGTGCCTGATGAAATAATAAAACTGGCCAAAGCGACCGGCGCTAAACTTGAAGTCAACCTTTTTCATAGCTCCAGAAAACGGGAACTGGCAATTGCCCGATGGTTGAGAACACGCGGAGCGAAGGGAGTGTTGGGGACTGACCGAAAATTTTCCACTAGG
>DTYD01000067.1 GCA_012962055.1 Hadesarchaea archaeon | reverse complement strand
TGCATAATGGATCATCTCCTCCTCATTCGGAACCCAGATCTCAGGACGCGCGGCCGATGTCATCAGCATCCTGCCCGACCACACCCGTTCGCTCACGGTTCTCCTTGGTACCTCAAAGGTGACCAAGTCCCCATATTCCTTCAATTTTTCATACCGATCGAGACTATCTTCTGGGTGTATTCTTACGTGCAGGTGGGCCGGATATTTTATTTTGCCATTTTTTATCGCATCGCAAATGATTTTAATTATACTTTGGTCATCCTGCGCTCGAGCGGTTGTGTAGAGTATCAATTTTTTACCTTCCTTTGCGCCGAGTTTTTTCAGAAACTCTCCCTTTTTGAGAAATTTGTCTCTAGCATGAACAAAATAATCTTGATGTGGAATCCCCGCTACCAGTATGTCCTCGGGTTTATAACCGTAGTACTTGATAAGCTGTCTCTTGTTGAACTCATCCCACCCTATGACCCTGTCGGACATCGAAAGCATCCTTTTGGTCAGGTGATCCCAGTTAGCTATCATCGTGATCACAGGTATACCTAGTCGTCTGGCGGTTTTTGTCAGACCCCATTCGTACGGATGCAAGAAATCCGTAGAAAAAACTAAAGATGGTCTGTATTTCACAAACGGTTGTTCGTAACGTGCGAATTTGTATTTTGAGAGCAAGTTATCCAACCGTTCCAAAGCTTCGATCGAGTTTCTGTTCTTACCGAGGATTTTCTTTACGAATCTGGTTAAGAGGTACTTGACACGGCTTTTCTTTTTAAGCCTCAGTTCTTTCGCCCTGATCGTGCCAACGTAGTTTATATTGAAAACAATTATCTCCGCCATCTTCCTCAGAACTCGCTCTATGATGTTTGGTTTATATCTCGCCAAATCTTCGATGAATATGTTTTCGCCCTTAACGTCAGGAAAATCGGCTAGGATGCTTTTTCCATTCACGAACGGGGTTAAGATAACTATCTTCAGATCTTTTTCAGATTTTATAATTTTGAAGGCCTCTGACCTAAATATATTCCTGATTCCGTACCCGCCAGTGATGGTGATAAATATCGTCTTCATTTATATCCCTCAATTTTTGACATGCGACCATTTAACTATTGAGTTTTGGCCTTCCCTCTTGTAGATACCTCAACGATTTAAAAAACGCATAGATTCGGAAGGTGTTCTTCAGTCCTTTATTATCTTACTCGCAACCTTGAGCAACCACTTGGGCATCGGTATTATCCTTGCCACGAGCCTCAACTCGTCTTTCGTCACCGCTTTCGTTGCCAATATCCACCAGCCGTAGAACAAGAGGCCCGGTATCCCGACAACAAATGCCTCTGGCAAGGGATGTAATACTAAGATGGATTTTAAATCAAAGATAAGTAACAGCGTTAGCACTGCCCCGATTGCTGTTTTAAGCAGCGGTGAAGCCGGCAGGGTGAGCTTAACGTGCTTCTTCGCGTAATAAAACAGTAGAATAGATCCAAGCAGGTACGCGCCCAAGGTCGCTGTCGCTGCCCCTGCGATACCATATGGAGGAATCAACAACAAATTCGCGACCAAATTGAAGACCGCCATCGAGGCCGTGACTATGGTGACGAGGATTGGCTTACCTATTCCTACTAGCGTTTGGTTCAAAATTGTGGTGAGCAGCCAAAGGATCGCCACTACGCCTAGTATTTGAAGGACGATCGCCCCCGCCAAATAGGCCTCACCACCAAACATGCGAATGATGATGTCTGGGAACGCTATGAAACCAAGTACTGCTGGAGTGATTAGAATGAAGGAAAATTTCGTCAGAAAATGTACCATGTTGCCGAGGAGTTTTCTCTCACGTTTCGCCCAGAGTTCCGACACCATGGGGAAGAATACAATTATCACAGTCCCGGAGATGGATGCTAAGAAAGTTCCCAGAGGTTGTGCAGCATGGTAGTACCCGACCTCTGCAGGGGTGCGGAACGCGGCTATCATTATAGTATCCATATAACCGATGACGAGGCCTATAAAACCAGTCAAGAAAATCGGTAACGCGAATTTAGACAATTTTTTCACGAGGGGTTTCGTGATTGAAGCTTTTGCCTTGAAAACCTGCGGGTACTTACGCCTGAGAACGGCAAAGCTCAACATCGCTGTGGCAAGTGCGGTAAATAAGTAAGCATAAGCAACTCCCGCAACGCTCAAACCTAGGCCGCCAACGAATAGGAGCGCTAATAAGAAAACCGACAAGTTATCAAAGAATTTTATCGAAGCGAATGCAGGCATGTTTTGAAAACCTTGGAATGTCTTCAGGAGGGTGAAAAAACTCATCATGATGAACCAAATCGCAAGAATTTGAATGAGGAGCACCGCCGTTTCAGAGGGCAATCCTATATCGCCGACTATTCCTTGGGCTAATGGATAAGAAAAAATGAAAATAACGACAGCGATGAGGGTGCCTAAGGCCGCTCGGAGTAGCAGGACAAAATCTATGGATGATTTTATCTTACCAAACCGTTTTTTAACTACAAACTCTGGCATGTGCTTTATCAACGCAGTATCGAAACCCAGCCCTCGAAAGAGTTCAAAGAAGGAGATGATTGTAAATACAATATAGAAAAGCCCATAGTGGGTGCCTCCCTCAACTCCGAATGCAATGTCCTCAGCGAGTAGTGTGCGCATCAGAAACATGCGTAGCAAAAGCCCAACGATCCCTGCGGCGATAAACGCAACGAAAACTATTGCACTGCCCTTTACTAAGCGCTCAACATAAGTCGTCGATTCAGGCATCTTTCACCCCCCAACACAGCAATCGATATTCGCTTAATCATAAAAATTTAGGTGGACCCATATTTACAATTTCACAAAAGGACTAAATGTGTGTGTTCAATTAAAAATAATGAGGTTTATCGATGAAAAAAGGCGTAAGAACGGTTTTCTTTGGGCCATTTGTGGGGGAATTTGGCTGGGAATTAATAAGCTGGCATGGTTGGGTTAAACGCCCGTGCAGGACTAGGTACAGAAATCACCATAAGGTTGTCTGCAGCTTTCCCGGACGTTACCCCTTGTATCCGGATGCTGATGAGTTCTGGCCGCTTCCGAAAAAATTTCTGAAAAATCCGATATCCCCCCGTGGATACATCACCGACAACTGGATCAAAGGTTTTCCGAAGCCGAACAATAAACCGTTCGAGCTGCCAGAAGTCATGCCGCTGATAACAGAAGTAATCAAAGATTTTAAAAAGAAACTCCCGAAAGATGCACACTTTATCGTTCCATGGGAGTTTAGATATGACCATGTGGACAAAAAATACTACGGGGTTTCGGTACCTGCGGACCCGAGCTCTGACAAGGAGTTCAAAACGTATCCGATTCCATTATCCAATCAGTTTCTGGAGGTACTTCGGCCGACACCCAAAGGAGTAAAAACGCTGGGACAGATGATGGACGACGATAGGAAGTTGATATCTATCTTTCCACGCCACCGCGCTTTCAGAAGGCCGGATAAGACTTGGAGGAGGAGAAAATACGAAATCATGATCAAAAGCATCTGGCAAAAATTTGAGTTCAGGATCGCCGTCCTGGGGGAACCCGGTGGGGCTTTTTTCGCAGAAGGGGGGGTGCCAAAAGGATGCATCGACCTGATTAACGTGGACTCCAACTTAAGACTGGACGTCCAACTCGCTGCGTTGAATAAATCTGTTCTTGCTGTGGGCGGCCTATCGGGTGCCATTTTGTTGGCTTTGCTGGCCGGATGCCCTGCGCTGACTTGGGGAACCGCAAGCGGTTGGCCCGGCTTCAAACGGGGGAACTACACGAAGACCAAACTGATTTACTATCCATCTCAGGATCCCCCTGTAAAGACAATTTTGGAGTACATTGGGTGGATCTTAAAGAGGGGGAAAGTACCGATTACGAATGAATTTAAACGTGTGCTCATAACCTCTCTTTGCGAACACGTGCCCCACTTCATGGAAAAATCCAAACTGTTGGCCAAATTCAAGAAATCGCTTGGGGTCGAGTTTTGACCTTCAAGAATCAATCTATCTTTATTTTTTTAATTCCTTCATCCCGTCTCAACACATGAGCGATAGTCCTCACTTCGTCTCCCTTCATATCGTTGATAATATGTCTGGGTCCAACTGGCAGATCGCAGAGCACCTGATCAAACTCAATGCCCAACGACTTCAGCTTGTTCAGTACCCCGAAAATCTTGTGGTACGGCCTAGAGGTGGCCAGTATTATGTAATAACCCTTTCTTCGGAACTCCTCCAATTTTTCTCGTGAACCATTCAGGATCTGGATATCTTCGCCGGTGTCCGACGGTACTGGAACATGTTTTATTAGGGTGCCGTCCAAGTCAACGAAGATCGTACCCTTGCATCCTCCTCGAGCCACGGGCACTTCAGCTATCGGCACCGGGATATGCGAAACTTCTTGGATATCCGGAAATTCTCCAAGCTTTCCATCTGAACTGCACACCAACAACTTCTGGGAAAACTTGCCCATCAGTATGTCGAAAAAAATGTTCTCGCTATAGGTCGTGATGAGGTACCTAGCCAAGATTTCAGGCAGGTCCCTCCGCACGGCATCTCGCTCAATTATCCTATGAAGACACGCTTCATCTGGATCGTTGAGCATTATCACTATATCTAATCTTTCTAAAAGTTCAACTCCTCCCAAAATGCAGTTCTCATAAAAAATTACCCCGTCTTTGATCCCGTAGATCCTCACCTGCAGGTCCTTTTTACCTGTCTCTCGGTTATATGCATTTTTGATCTCCACCTGTTTTCCAGCGCTCAGCGCGTCCAGATCGCTGCAAATTTTTTCGAAATCCCACCACGTGAACTGATTCACTGCTCTCAGATACTCGTCCAATCCAGA
>DTYD01000066.1 GCA_012962055.1 Hadesarchaea archaeon | reverse complement strand
TAAAGCCGTGCACTGGATGATCAAACGCAGTTTTCTCCCTGACCGCGCTGTGCTCCCAGCAAAAATAGCCGGCAAAGAATATACCGAGCGGGAGATGATGGAAACCGCGATCTATGCGTTCATATATTTGGTTATCCTGATAGCTGGCGCGGTCGTCCTGATGTTGCTGGGCAACCCGATCATGAACTCGTTATTTGAGTCGGCTTCCGCACAGGGCAATGTGGGGTTATCCGTGGGCATAACTTCGGCGGCGATGCCGTTAGCGGGAAAAATATCCCTCATCATTCAAATGCTCGTAGGGCGTCTAGAGATAATTCCTGTAGTGGCTTTTCTAAGTTATTTGGTAGCTAAGGTCCCACGCCCGCGCCAAAAGCCCTTCTAGAAGGCGGACGAACGAATAACCTGTACTTATCGTCACCGCGGAGTTCTATATCTATCCGTTTGGCCACGTTGGATTTGGGGTTTACAAGTCCCTTCACACGTTTTTCAAGATCCTCGAAGTCAGCAAACGGACCTTTTTTCCTCTCCTCGATAACCGCCCACATCAACTTCTTTCCTATCCCAGGAATAAGTTCCAGCTGGTGAAAGCGGGTGGTCAACGGTGCCGCACGATTGAAAAACTCAATGAATCGTTCCGGAGACTTTGAGACCAGCTTCTCAATTGCTGTGGGTAATTCTGCCTTGGCTGCCGCGGTGAGTTCCCCATAACCGATCCTACGTTTTATCCTTTCGACCTTATCTCGTTCCCCTTTACCGATAAAAACAAGTTCATGAGGAGTGAGAGTGACACCTTTCAACGGTACGACCTCCAGTAGTGTGAAGAACGTGTCCCCAAGAATTTGTGCGACTGGTTCTTTCAGATGGACAGGTCTAGGATCACCGGGGTGACCTTGTGGAAGGAAATCCAATACTATTCCTCTATCCTCATATTTCTTGTCCATAAAAACAGTCACCCTGAGTGGTGGGTTTTATTTCCGGTACTTGTTTATGAGCTCTAGAACTTTTTTTATTTCGGCCTCTTCGAGTCTGGTACGTTCTTTTGAGAAAATTAACTCTACATCTTCTTTTGTCTCGGGCATCAGGTCCACAAGCACCACGGCCTGATGTTCCCTAATTTTTTCAATTTTGAGCAGCTCGTCCATAAGCTCCCCAATTTTTTTGTTATCTAGTTCTGCAAACTTTTGTGTGTAATCATATGTCAAACGCTGCCCGTATTCAAGGTCTCCCTCCTTTTTCTTTTTCTCCAGTATCTTAAGGACCTCTGCCAATGGCACGGGTCTTTCCTTCACGATGCGTTTCCCGATCACTGTTTCACCAACCTAAGGTGTTCTGGACGGGAGATAACCTTTTTTATTGACCCCCCATCTCTAATCTCAAGCAAATACGCCCTGCCTCTCTGTCCCTGTACCACTCCGATCCTTCCATGGTACCGCGGGTGGGGTTGACCTTTCACCACGCTCGGATCTAAAATTATCGCTACTTTTGTCCCCACTGGAAGTTCCCGGACCACCCTACTTACGGGAGGGGCCCCTCGCTGACGGGGATGCTTGGTCAGTTTTTTCCTGCTTTTGCTTCTCAAACCCTTTGAGCGCTTGCCCATGTCAAACACCAAAACAACAGTACATTACAACATTTTTCAGGTTAACTATTCTCGTGCTTGTTCAACTTTTGCGCCTTCCGAAACCCGGGGGGGTTCCTTTAGACATCCCCTTCATGAGCTTACCCCATGGGCCAAACTTTGGGCCCCTTCCCTTAGCGAACATCTTGATGAACCTCTTCATGAATTCGTACTGCTTAAGTAACTCCCTCACTTCCGCCTCGTTTGTCCCAGAACCCTTCGCAACTCGACGGATACGGGAAGAATTAAGCAGTTTTGGGTTTTCCAATTCTTCGGGGGTCATCGACTGCATTATCACCTTAAACCGCTTCAGCTTTTCCTCTCCGACTCGCATCTGCTCCTCCGGCACGGAAACCCCTATCCCGGGGATCATCTGCATGAGCTTACTCAGGGGGCCCATCTTGTTCATGGTTTCTAGCTGGTCATACACATCCCGCAACGTGAGCTTTCCAGCCATTAGCGCCTTTACGTCGGCGGGTTTGAGTTTCTCTTCTTCTGTGACCTCTTTGATCTTTTTTAAAAGGGTCTCGATATCTCCCATTCCAAGCAGTCGGGCCACAAAGCGTTCTGGTACAAAGGGTTCAAGGTCGTCGATGTGTTCCCCGACACCTACGAACTTTATCGGGGCACCGGTGGCCGCGACCGCAGAGAGCGCCCCGCCTCCCTTCGCCGTGCCATCAAGCTTGGTGACCAGTATCGAGCCAATATTAGTGGCAGCTTTAAATGCGGCCGCTTGCTCTTTTACCTGCTGCCCGATAGTGGCATCTAAAACAAGAATTACTTCATCAGGTTGTACGGCTTTAGCTATTTGTTTCATCTCCTTCATCAGGGCCTCCTCCTTGCGATGTCTGCCTGCAGAGTCAACGATAACCAACTCTAGACGCTCATCCTTGAACCGCTTGACTCCCTCCTTCGCGAGCTTGATCGCATCCTTCGCCTTGGGGTCGCCGAAGACCGCGACGCCCACCTGCTGCCCTAGTTGACTGAGCTGCTCGTACGCTCCGGGGCGGAAGGTGTCCGCACAAACGATACCAACTTTGAACCCACGCTTCTTGAAGTGGGCCGCCAGCTTGGCAACCGAGGTCGTCTTCCCGCTCCCTTGGAGGCCCACCATCAACAACACCGTGGACTTTCTGGGCTCGACCTGAAGCTGGGCTGGCTCCCCAAGAAATACAGATAGTTCCTCGTACACTATCTTGATGATGTGTTCCTTGCGCCCCACCCCTGGGGAGAGCTTCTCCTCCAACGCACGTTTCTCTATCCGCCTGGTCAGCCCGAGCACGAGTTCCACGTTGACGTCGGCTTGGAGAAGGGCGCGCTGGATCTCCCGCACGAGCTCCTTGATTGCCCGTTCGTCGACATGGGTCGCCCGGGTTAGCTTCTGGAGAGCACTGTGAAGGGCCCTCCCTAACCTGTTAAGCACCATGGATCCTCACATTCGGTAATCGTTTGTCGGGAGAGGATTAATATACATCCCGGGAAGTAGTGATGGGGGAAAAATGAAAGCCCTGATATTAGCAGGTGGATTCGCAAGAAGACTTGGCCCCTTAGGGAACGGTATCCCTAAAGCTATACTAGTTGCAGAAGGGGATACCATTCTAAACCATTTAATCAAAAAACTCGAGGCGGAAAAAATTGAGCCCATTATTTCGACTAATAAAAAATTTGAGAGTTTCTTCACGAAGTACAAAAACGTCATTGTCGAGGAGGCGATGACCGAGGAACAAAAACTAGGGGCTCTCTCCGCAATCGATTATGCGATAAAGCAACTAAAGATCGACGAGGACCTGCTGGTGGTCTGCGTCGACAACTACTTCTCATCTAGCCTCAGGGATTTCTTGTCCAGCTACACGGGCGAGCCGCTCGTCGGGATCTACCACGTCGGCCAGAGGCCCGACATGAAACCGGAGGAGATGGCGACCGTGAAGTTCAAGGGAAGCGAACGATATCCGCCTCCCGAGCGGAGCTTTTTCATAACCGAGTTTAAGGAGAAAGCCAAACCACCGCTAAGCGAGTACGTCGCGACGGGGATATACATCCTCCCGAAGCGAATTTTTTCGATCCTCAATGAATTTTGCAAAAATAAAAAACAGGACGCCCCTGGGTTTTTCATCCAGCATTTGATAGAGCGTGGCGAAAAGGTCGGGGGGCATCTGTTCAGTGGTGAGTGGTATGACCTCTCCCACAAAAGCTATGTGCGGGCATTCAGCGACGCGAGGCTCTCAAAAAGTGACGACCGCTACGTCGTGTGCGACAAGTCGTTAAGTGAAAACTTGGTGCTGTCCATTACTATCTTACACCCTGACAAGCAAACCACCGGACACTCCCATTCTGTAGCTGAGGTCTACTTCTTTGTGGAAGGAGAGGGAGAGATCGAGATAGATGGAAGACGGCATCGGGTGAGTAGCAAGGACATCGTGCCACTCAAACCCAACCAATTTCACCGAGTCTACAACACCACCGACAAGGAACTCATCTTTGTGTCCGCATTCGAGAAATATGGAGAGAGAGGATAGCTGGGTTCCTTTTGAGGATTGAGTTTGAGAAGTCTATTCAAGAAGCTAAGTTGCGAAGCCCGCTTCAAGGTTTCAAAAAAGTAACTCAGAGGGTCGAGGTCAGGAAGGACCCATTGAGCGGGGGCTTATGTAGATTAAATGTCGAACGAGCAAAGAGACCAAAAACAAATCCCCACTGAAACAACCGAACTGAACAAGCTAATCGAGAGTTCTAAAGAAGTGCTTCTTCTGCCCCACAAACATTGAGAAAATGACGCCCATGTTCGCTGAGGGTCTGCCCGATCGAATAAGGGTGGGCGACGCATGGCTGTTCCCAAACCTGTTTCCCTTCGGGGGGCACCATGCAGTTGGGGTATTCTCTAAGGACCACTACCTCGAACTCAACCAGTTCACCTCGAAGTTGCTTGAGGACTGCTTTAAGGGATGCCTGAAATTTTTTGAACTTGTCCACGTGTAACATGCTGAGATCAAATACTGGCACATCAATTGGAACTACGTGCCCCCCAGCGCTGCGAGCATAATCCACCCACATGTGCAAATATTCGCTGACCCTAGGCCAACCCCTCGTCTACGGGAACTCATCGAACAGAACAAAGCGTACCATAAGAGAGAGAGCAGCAAC
>DTYD01000065.1 GCA_012962055.1 Hadesarchaea archaeon | reverse complement strand
TCAGGAAACTCGGAATTTTTATTTTTCTATTTATTGGACAACCTCGTTTCCACGATCACAACCACCCCCCTCAGTATTTGGATTTGGTTTTCAAAAACATTTCATCTAACATCGCCGACCAAGAAATATAATATATGCGGAAAATAGGTATCTGCGGTGGGGGAATGTATTTAGTTCTTGGTTGCGACGATGTAGGCTTTTCCGTCACGAATAAGCTTAGAGAGAGGTGTGCTAGGGTAACCGTGGTTGATAAAAATCTCGAAAAGGTCGAGCGACTTAAAAAGATGGGTTACCACGCGGTTGCGGGGGACTTCAGAAGCTTAGAAGTCCTCAAAAAAGAATCTGGAATAAAAAATGCCGAGGTAATACTCATCATGACCACCGATTTCTCCACCACTGAGGCGACGCTCAAGACCATCAACAAATTGAAATCAGAGCTAAAGATAGACCCTGTCGTCGTTGCACGTGTTTCAGACGAGGGCGAGGAAGATGATGTGAAGCTGTTGGGAGCAACAGACGTTTTGTCCCCCCCACAGATTATAGCAGATTTCATCAGCAATTTTGAAAAACTGAAAGCCATGACGAACGAGAAGAAATTGAGGGCCATTATTCAGAAGTTTAGGGGTAAAATGGCGATTATTCTCCAGAGGAACCCAGACCCGGATAGTATCGCGAGCGGCGCAGCGCTTAAACTTTATGCGAGAGCTTCAGGAGGTGCAGACGCTGATATAATTTACGAGGGGGAACCAGGATACTCACAAAATAAAGCTTTATTGAACTTGTTAGGCTTGAAAATACTCAACGCTGATGAAAAAAAAATCGATGTCAATCAATACAATAATCAGTTCGCTCTCGTAGATGTTGCGACTCGCGCTAATTGTCCTCTTCCAAAGGAAATAATGGTCCCGGCGATAGTGATAGACCACCACTCCGTCCCGTCTGGAGAGGTCAACGCATTGTACAAAGATATCTCACCAGTAGGAGCAACCTCAACTCTTTTAACAAACTATCTGCGGTACGGTTTCGTGGAAATAGACCCCGCGACTGCAGCAGCTTTGGTCATTGGGATCCTCACCGACACAAATAATTTTACACGAGGGGCTACACCGCTCGATCATGATGCTTTTCAGTATCTTATGCAACTAGCCGACGTTGATATCATTAGGCAGTTACAGAGACCCCCCGTCTCCCCAGATACATTGAATGTCCTCAGTGTTGCCATCAAGAATAGAAAGCCTACGGGGGGGTACCTGACTGTGAACCTGGGGGAGGTAAAAGAAAGGGACATGATACCGCAGATGGCAGATTTTCTCCTAAACCTAGAAGGGGTGACCACTACCCTTGCGTACGGTGTCGTTGACGATGCCATACACGCGTCGGCTAGGACAAAAGATGTGACACTACATTTGGGAGAGACGCTGAAAAAGGCGTTCAGCGATGTGGGCACTGGTGGGGGGCATCCGCAAATGGCAGCGGCAAAAATTCCGTTGAGGGCACTTGGGAGGGTGAGTAAGCGTATCCTTAAACGGGAAATAGATTTGTTGGTCCGACAAAAGTTTTTGGAAACGGTCGGTGCGGTCAAACCTTCGAAACACAGACGAAAGCGAATCAAATGAAAGTGGCGCGATATGGGGTACCTGCGCGTAGCGTTGCAATACACATTGACGGATGTGGAGCTCAAGTTGTTACCAAGAGGTTTTGAACGAATAGGTCATGTCGCGATAGTTTCCATTCCTTGTGGACTACAACACAAGATTAAAGACATCGCCCGCGCATTACTCAATACTAAAGGTGTTAGAACAGTTGCGCTTCGCGAAGGAACGATCTCTGGTCGTAGTCGGAGACCTAGCGTTAGGGTGATTGGGGGGGATTCCTCAACTGAAACGGTCCATCATGAAAATAGTTGTAATTTTAAACTCGATGTTGCGAAGGTGATGTTTTCATCCGGCAACCTTTATGAACGGGCCCGTCTACCAAAACTCGTTAGGGACGGAGAAGTCGTCTTGGACATGTTTGCAGGCGTGGGTCAGTTCAGCATTCCGGTGGCTAAACATGCGAAGCCGAACAAAGTATACGCGGTTGAATTAAACCCCATTGCATACAGGTATCTTTGCGAAAATGTTAAGATAAACCACGTGGGACACATCGTGAAGCCGTTACTGGGTGATTGTGTGGAGGCCGCTCCTCGTGGTGTGGCTGATCGTGTTATAATGGGCCTTCTGCACGTGACTCATCGATACCTCCCGCTGGCGCTCGAGGTACTCAAACCTAACGGAGGGGTAATTCACTATCATGAGAGCGTGCCATCCAAAATTCGATTCGAACGGCCGGTGAAACGTTTACTCGGAGTTGTTGTTGGACGTGAGGTCAAAATCTTACAAAAGCGTGTTGTGAAACGTTATGCTCCAGGCGTAGACCATGTGGTTGTGGATGCTAGAGTTGGACCCGTCATTAGATGAAATGTCGAACGTTTAGCGGATATCTTAATTATTAGTCAATCACGAAATTGGACGTGTGAAAACTTGCAAGACCCGACGCCGAAAGAAGTAATAAAATTACGGGCCGTTGCGGACTACTTGTTTGATAAAGACGTTGGCAAAGCCCTCTTCCCGGATGGTATTCGCGTGGTGAAAAGTAAGGGACGAATCCGCCAAGTTTGGCTGGCCGGCGAACCTGTATGTGCAATCCGCGCCTCGGATGGCTTCATAGTACTAAATCGAAAGGGTGCCGAATTGGTACACGCTGCGTTAAGGCCGCCCCGCCTACGTGTGACAGTAAGTGATGATGCAGCTCCTTTTGTGGCCAAGGGAAGGAGCGTATTCGCAAAGCATGTTGTAGCGGCTGATCCCGAGATAAGACCCGCTGAGGAGGTGCTTGTTGTGGACTCAAACAACTCTTTACTGGCAAGTGGCAAGACCTTACTGACAGGCGTCGAAATGGTAGCGTTTAATATCGGTAAAGCGGTAAAAGTTAGGCGAGGATTTGGTTAGGTGTTCCCAAGACGAATCGATCGAAAGCAAATGGAGCGGGCGATGCGTCAGATGGGGGTCAAGATGGAGGAGCTCGAGGGTGTACGGGAGGTCGTGATCAGGCTTACCGACCGGGAAATAGTATTGCCGAGTGCCCAAGTTGTGCAGACCGAGATGGCTGGACAGAGAAGTTATCAGGTTAGTGGGCAGGAATTCGAACGGAAGCCCGAGCTCGAACCAGCCGAAGACGATATCAAACTTGTTATGGTACAGACAGGGGTCGAACGGGTGGAGGCAACGCAGGCGTTAAAGGAGACGAGTGGCGACATCGCAGAGGCGATTTTGAAATTAAAAAAATCTTAGGAAATCCACCCCAATTTATGGAAAAGGGCATCTCTAATTTTTATGTAGATTTCCCTGTCGAAATTTATTTTGTGGTCATCTATCGCCGTGACTGCAACTACACCAATCAACGAATTTGTCAGAAACGCACAATCGGAAGAAAGGACATCTTCTAAGTTGAATCTTCCCTCCCTCACTTCGAAGTCAAGATTTGGTGCTAGGGAAATAAGTGCCTCTCGAGTGATGCCCGGCAAGAGTCCGCAATTTACAGAAGGTGTGTGCAAGACATTTTTTTTCATCCAAAAGAGGTTAGTCGTACCCCCTTCTGTGATTTCATCTCGCTGGTTAAGAAAAATGGGTTCGTCGTAGCCCATAGTTTTCGCTTCCCTCCGAGCAATCACATTTTCTAGATAGTTCATAGATTTTATGCGGAGCAATGGCGAGGAAGAATTTCGTCTAAAGGAAGCGACATGGGCGCGTACACGTTCTTTTTGTGCGTTGTGCTTTTTTATTATTGTTAACAAGTGCTCTTTCTCTGCTTTCTCGTAAAATGTCGTTGGGCCGGAGGAGAGCAGACAAATTTTCACATACGCGTCTGCGATGTTTGACTTTTTGACACTTTCTTCTACGAAATTTTTGATGTTCTTCTCCGTAGGGAAGGGTATGGACAGAAGTTCGGCACCGCTTTTCATTCGACTCAGGTGCTTTTCAAAATAGACAGGAGGAGAGCCTTTCCATCTGAAGGTTTCGAACACCCCCTCAGCATATAGTAGAGATCTCAGTGGTATCTTTTTTTCAAATAATTCTCCATCCAAAAACAATAGTTCTCTCACTTCCACCACATCATCCAAGTGCTTTCATCATTGCTTGTGCTTTAATTAATGTTTCTTCGTACTCGGACTCAGGTACCGAGTCCCACATTATTCCCCCACCAACCCAAAAAGTCCCCATACCGTCCGAGGTCGTCAGAACCCGAATTGCCACACTTAGCGTGAAGTCACCGTTAGGCATGAAAAGCCCGATCGCGCCGCAGTACGGGCCACGGAGATGCGGTTCCAGCTCATCGATTATTTCCATTGCTCTTCGTTTTGGAGCTCCGGTAACCGATCCGGGAGGAAATGTGTTCTTTATGATGTCTTCGACGGTGATTCCATCCCTGAGTTTACCGCTCACCCCAGATACCATCTGGAAAAGAGTTGAATATGGCTCGATTTTGAAGAGATTTTCTGCATGCACACTGTTAAACTCGCAAACCCGTCCCAAGTCATTTCGCATAAGGTCAACGATCATGAGATTTTCAGCTCTTTCCTTTTCGCTTTCCAACAGCTCTTGTTGAAGTTTCAGGTCTTCTCCCTCTTCCCGCCCTCGCTTTCTTGTTCCTTTGATGGGTTTCGTCGTCAACAGTCGTCCATTTTTTCGTAGGAATAGCTCCATAGAACCACTGATGAGTTGAAACTCCCCGAAGTCGAGACAGCAGGCAAATGGCACAGGTTGGGCCTTGTAAAGCTTAGCCACGAACAATTCAGGTGAAATTTTGAATGGCACTTCAAAGCGCTGTGAAAGGTTGACCTGGTAGATGTCACCTTCGGCAATATACTGGCGCGCACGCTCCACCATCTGGCAAAAATGTATTTTGGTCATATTTGGTCGCGGCATATAATTAGTTCCTAGATCACTCAAGGTTTGGAGATTTTCTTGCCATATCTTTAACCTCTTTTCTTGGAATTGGTTTTCATCAAAAAACAAAAAAGAAACGTCTGGGAGGGGATACCCGTTTTTTTGCCGCCCCCGGCCAAAACTTGGCTCTAAAAACCGGAAAAATTCGTATCCAAAATAGCCCACCCCGATGTAACCCAGACTCAACATTTCTTTCAGCACGCTTAACGGATTTTTACGGAGTTTCAGCCCGCGTGTCTCATGTTCTAGAATAGAAACACCGTTTTGAAATCTGAGGGTTACATCTGGATGTTCTAAAACTATCACAGATTCCT
The DNA here is from genome assembly GCA_012962055.1 of Hadesarchaea archaeon. Classification (GTDB taxonomy): domain Archaea; phylum Hadarchaeota; class Hadarchaeia; order Hadarchaeales; family Hadarchaeaceae; genus B75-G9. Next base: position 6,308 of record DTYD01000065.1, on the reverse strand, counting down.
TATCGGTCCAGCCGCTTCCAGAACTGATGAGGAGGGCACGTTTCTCCTGTAGTTTGAAATCTCGGAGTTCTGCCGAAAACATCTGTACCCGTACTAGAATATGGGTTGAGGGCATAAATCGAACTGGGATTCAATGAGTCAGCAGATAGGTGATAAATATGACGAACGAAAGCACCAAGAGCAAAGGCGAGGTGAAAGTAAAACCCGTTTATGTGGTAGATATAGACCAGCCAAGATGGCACCTGTGAGAGGTCAACGTACTTCCCAATGACCGGGAGAAGCAGGAAAGCTACACCCAACAGAATCAAGGTTACCCGAGCAGCGTGAAGGCGCGTGCCATGTCGACCTACAAAATTTCGCTTTTTTCGAGATGTCCGCCGCAGTACCTTCTGGCATAAGTTGTAACGGAACTGAGTGTAGCCTCAACCCTGTCTCTCTCTATTCCAGGGGAGTTCCAGAGCACTATTAACGCGTTGGAAGTCTTTTGCGTGATCATCGTTGCTTTAGCGTCGCCCAGTGTGTAGGCAGCCAGCACTTTTTGGTCGTCCCGTAGGATTATCTCGTCAGGCTTTGGGGTGAGCTTGCGTCCGTCGATGAGTTCAAACGGCTCTGTTTCCGTTGTCAGTGTAGTCTTCGCATCACCTTTTATCCGCTCGGCATCGTAAACTCCGGTCGAAACCCAGTTTTCCACGGTCGCCAGTAGACAAGAATCGACGAGATTGTTGATACTTGGGAATCGGTCGTCGAGCGCTCTCCGCAACAGGTACTCGGGTGCCGGACGATAGCTGGACGGATCCGCTCCCATCGCCTTGAAGAATGAACGGTAAGCCTTGGTCTCAGGTAAATCAAGTACATCTGTGCTACCGTATCGCACCTTGAGGTCGCTGAAGGTCTGTCGTTTTCTCTCTATCAACCCTTCAACGGTGGGCTCGATTGTGACGCCGCTGACAAGGGCGTAACCCGCGATAAAACTCGGATACTTTTCCCTCACCTTTGGGTCAAGCTTCATTTTTCAACCCCCTAATTAAACATGGATTAGAGTTATTTTAGCTTTCGCCTATTCTCGATGGGGGTCTTGAGTGGCACAGCTTCCTAGGTCGTTTTACGAAAGAGATACCGCGCAGGTGGCCCGGGGATTGCTGAATAAAACGCTAGTTCACCGTTCACGAGAAGGGATAACCAGCGGCAGGATAGTCGAGACGGAGGCGTATTACGGTAAGAACGATCCTGCATCTCGTGCTTCACGCAGACGAACAAAGTTGAACTGGCTCATGTGGGAGGAGGGCGGGCTGGCGTTCGTGTACATGATCCACGCGCGGTGGATGTTTAACGTCACGACGGAGCGCGAAGGCGTCCCGGGGGCCGTGCTGATCCGCGCGCTGGAGCCGCTTGAAGGGCTAAAGCTGATGAAACAACGAAGGGGCACTACGGACGAGCAAAATTTGGCATCGGGACCTGGAAAGCTGACGCAGGCAATGGGGATAACATACAATCATCACGGGCTTGACCTGACAGATCCTAAAAGCGAGCTCGTGATAACCGGTGGAGAAAATAGGCCTATCGAGATTGCGTCCTCCCACCGGATAGGGGTGAGCAAGGACCTCAAACGGAAGCTTCGGTTTTACGTGCTGGGAAATCTTCACGTTTCAAGGTAGTTGGTGAGGGAATGGATAAGCAATCAATCCGTGAGCTGGTCTGGACGAGAATGGAGGCCAAAGGAGTAGCAACTTTTCCCCGGCCTATTCGAGGTAGGATTCCAAACTTCAAGGGCAGCCGGCAGGCAGCTATGCGACTCCGCTCTCTGCCGGTTTACAGATCGGCGAAGACGGTATTTGTCAACCCCGACGCCCCCCAGCTGCCGGTACGTGAAGTGGCACTACGTGACGGAAAACGCGTGATCATGGCGACCCCGAAGCTTCAGGGAGGTTTCATCGCGCTCGACCCAGCGGAGATGAGAGATGTGAGGGAAGCGGCGAGCATCCGAGGTGCCCTCAGGTGCGGAAACAAAACAGACGTTTGTGGGTTAAAGGTGAATTTGGTCATCGAGGGTTCCGTGGCTGTTGATAGGAAAGGTGGTAGGCTTGGAAAAAGCAGGGGGTTCGGTGATATGGAAGTGGCAATCCTCCGGGAGGCGGATGTCATCACGGACACTACACCCATCGTGACAACGGTCCACCCCATCCAAATCGTCAACGAGGTTCCGATGAGCGAGCACGATGCGCCCGTCGATTTAATCGTGACACCGGACCGCATTATCGAGACAGCTCACACATACCAGAAACCGCGAGGAATCATTTGGAAACTCCTGCCGAGCGATGCGTTTAAGCAAATGCCAATCCTTGCTGAATTGAGGGGAAAACGATGATAGCTGGAGTCGATGATGCCGGGAGGGGGCCCGTTATAGGTCCGTTGGTCATTGCGGCTGTTTTATTTGATGAAAAAAACATCGAAAAACTAAAAGCGATGAGAGTAAAAGACTCGAAAACACTTTCCCCCAAAAGGAGGGAAACTCTTTGTCGATTTATTAAAGAAACCGCCCTCGCTCATGCAATCGCCGAGCTCCCTCCAGCTAGAATAGACGAAGCCGTTCAATCTAAACGACCCCTCTTCAAACTCAATCGTTTGGAAGCAGAGACGATGGCAGGAGTCATCGCTAAATTGAAACCTGATATAGCTTACGTTGACGCTTCCGATATCGATGCGGAGCGCTTCGGGAACTGGATACGTGAGCGCTTGCTTCTCAAAACAAGGGTGATATCTGAACAAAAGGCTGATGTGAAATATCCCGTGGTCGCTGCGGCTTCCATCGTGGCGAAGGTGAGGAGGGACGAAATCATTAGTGAGCTCCACAAAAAGTATGGTTTCTTCGGGTCGGGTTATCCTGCCGATCCTCGTACGATCACTTTTCTTGAGCGATGGGTGCGGGAGCACGGGGAGCTGCCGGAGTTTGCGAGGAAATCATGGGAAACGGCGCAGCGCATTAAAAAGCAGATCACCAAACGCTAGTGTTAAATAGAAGTAGTATAAGTAGAAGTGATGAAAATGGTCAAGTGTCCTCGATGCAATTATAAATGGGCCTCAAAGTCTAAGTTGATGTACATCACCTGCCCCAATTGTCGAAAGCTTTTTAGGAGAAAGAATCATGAGAAGTTCCCTTAACAACAATAGGACGGAACTTTACAAAAAAGGGTTGAACGACTGTGGAATCGCTCGGATAGAAGGGATTACGTCGAAAGCTGTTCAAATTTGGAGAAAAGTAAGAGGGCTTCCTAATTACAAACCTCGCATGCTGAATATTTCTCTAACTCCCACAAGAATTTTGGGTTATTTCTGCGGATTAGTTATTGAGGACGGATTCATTCGTTATTCTTCGGATTCCTGTAACTATTACATTTTTATTCAATCAGCAAAAAATGATATTTTAGACTATTTTTTCAAATGTGCCAAGAAACTTGGAGCGCATCCGTTTAGGTCTTCTCGCACAAAAACAAGAAAATTTCCAAACAGAGAAATCAAAACAGGCCTGATGTTTCAGGTAACGGTAAATTCAAAAATTTTACATGAAGCATTAAGACCTTGCAAATGTGAAGATTACCATTGGAAGATTCCGAACTTTCTCAACAATGATGAAGCTTTGTGGGGATTTGTAGAAGGGCTATTTGACGCTGAGGGAAGCATACATTTTGATTCCAGATATAAAAACAAGATACATTCTTTTGGCGCTGTTTCGAAACACCGAAACAACATTGAGGCTCTGCAAAGTATTTTGTTCAAATACCAGATTCACTCGGAGATATATAGACGAAAAGATAGTTTCATGGTTCAAATCCACAGACAAGAATCGGTTGAGTACTTTTTATCAAAAGCTACTAGCTCATTTAAGATTCGAAAATTTTTGCAAAATACAGGCGATTGAAATGTTTGCTCGCTCTAAACGCCACCGAAAAGTCGAGGAGGAGAGGCCAAAAAGGCGCACCCCTCTCAAGCACCAGTACATAGATGCGGTAAAGTTTGTTGACGACTATCTGGACATGCGGGACTGGCGGGTCAGGGAGAACGCCAACGTGCCTTATTCATTTTCATCTCTTTTTCTCCAAGCAGCAGGGGAAACGGTTGCCCGCTACACGCTTTCAGAGGTATATCCGCGCGAGATAGCTAAGGCCCACATCGAAGGCGATTTTCACATTCATAATCTGCCGTTTGGTATAGTCGGTTATTGCGCCGGATGGAGCATAGAGGACCTGCTCTTACACGGCTTCAGCGGTGTTCGTGGGAGAACCGAGTCTTCACCCCCAAGACATTTTTCGTCAGCTCTTCTTCAGATATCAAATTTTTTGGGAAGCATCCAAAACGAGTGGGCAGGCGCACAGGCAGTAAACTCGCTTGACGTCTACCTTGCTCCTTTTGTACGAAAGGACAAGTTGAGCTACAAGCAGGTAAAGCAGGCGATGCAGGAGTTCATTTATAATCTCAATATTTCATCACGTTGGGGCGGGCAGACTCCGTTCACCAACGTGACATTTGAGCTCAAGGTGCCCGAGGACATGAAAAAAGAGCCGGTTATCTACGGCGGCAAAGCGCTCGATGAAACCTACGCAGACTACCAGTCCGAAGCCGACCTCATCAACCGAGCGTTCCTCGACGTGATGTTACATGGCGACATGCGTGGGCGGATCTTCACTTTTCCCATCCCAACTTTTAATATCACTAAGGACTTCGATTGGGATTCCGAGGTTTCGAATCTGCTCTTTGCGGTAACGGCGAAGTTCGGGATCCCTTACTTCCAAAACTGCATCAAGGGCGGCATTGACCCGCGGGAAGTCAGGTCGATGTGCTGCCGTTTAATGCTTGATTTGAAAGAGCTTCATCGCCGTTATGGGGGCTTCTTTGGTTATGCAGATAAAACTGGAAGCATTGGCGTGTGCACGATCAACATGCCTCGTTTGGGTCATGTTTCAAAAGATGAAAGCGATTTCTTCGAAAGGCTCGAACACCTGATGGAACTCGCTAAAAATAGTTTGGAGATCAAGCGAAAGCTGGTCGAGCAAAACATGAAACGCGGTTTGTTGCCCTTCTCGGCGCGCTACCTCGGCACGCTGAAGTTTCACTTCTCAACAATCGGTTTGGTTGGGATGCACGAAGCCTGCCTGAATTTTATAGGTGATGGCATCCAGACAAAGGCGGGCAAAGATTTCGCTATCAAAGTGCTGAAGTTCATGCGCGAGCGGCTGGTCGAGTTCCAAGATGAAACGGGCAATATTTATAATCTCGAGGCTACTCCTGCCGAGGGAACCTCCCATCACTTGGCGAGACTTGACAAGAAGCGTTATCCCAAGATCATCACTGCGGGCAAAAAAGTGCCGTATTACACCAATTCTACTCACCTCCCAGTAGGGTACACGAACAACCTCATCGAAGCCATCCGCCATCAAGACGACCTTCAAGTGCTTTACAACGGTGGCACGATCCTTCACGGCTTCTTGGGTGAAGCGGTCAGCAGTGCGGAGGGTTGTAAGACACTTGTTCGAAAGATAGCGGAGAACTTCAGGTTGCCGTACTACACCATAACGCCTACATTCTGCTATGACGAAAAAACCGAGGTTCTAACAAGGGATGGGTGGAAATGGTTCAAGAATGTTAAGCCGAGTGATGAAATAGCAACCTTGAACATAGAAACTCGCGAACTTGAATATCAGAAGCCCATTGGAATTTACAAATTCCGATACAACGGAAAGATGGTTCATTTCAAGAACAGGAATATAGACCTTCTGGTAACCCCTGACCACAGGATGCTCGTTTCTAGCAGAAGGTCAAAAAACAAAAAACTGTACTTCAAAGGAGCTAAAGATGTTACGCAGACGCACAACATTCCTCTTTTGGGTATAAAGTGGAAGGGGAGAGATAAGGAGTTTTTCGTGCTCCCCAAAGTTTCTATGCCACCAAATTACGGGAAACTTGTTTTAGACAGTGAGAATTGCATAGAAAAAAAGGGACACCCATGGACAAAAGAAGAGATAGACTTCATGAGAAAAGATTATGCACATATATCTCCTAAACAGCTTCAGGCAGTCTCACATCGCACTACAGACGCAATAAAGCAGAAGGCGTTTCAATCAGGTCTAAAACTTCAGACATTGGAAATTCCAGAAAAGAAGATTCCAATGAATGATTGGCTTAGATTCTTTGGAATTTGGCTGGCCGAGGGTTGGATCAAAAAGCACCCAAAGAATGGGCAGTATTTGGTGGGAATATCCCAGAGTACCAAGTTCTATAAGGAGATAAGGGATCTCTTGAAAAGGCTCCCTTCC
>DTYD01000064.1 GCA_012962055.1 Hadesarchaea archaeon | reverse complement strand
CGGAGCTCCAGCTCGTTTTTAACCTTTCCGGCCAGTTCCATCACGCGCAGGTTCTTTTTCCCCCCGAGGACCTCCAATGCCTCCGCGTCGTAACTTGGAGCCGCGAGGGCCTCGATGAACGTGGAAACGATTTCCTTCGCCGTTGCTTCATCGAGTTGGCGGTTGACGGCTACGACACCACCGTAAGCGGATACGGGATCGCAGGCGTGGGCCCTCCTGTACGCCTCCAGAATATTTTTTTCGCTCGCCACTCCGCACGGGTTTCCGTGCTTGATTATCACCGCTGTGGGTTCCTCGAACTCATTTACGGTCTTCAGGGCCGCGTCAAGATCAAGCATGTTGTTGAATGAAAGTTGCCTGCCATGAAGTTGCCTGCCTCCAGCGATACCTTCGTTTCTATTTTTGTACAAAGCAGCTTTTTGATGTGGATTTTCGCCGTACCGCAGCTCCAGGAGTTTTTCGTAAGTTAGCCCCAGTGTTCCCGGGAACTCGCCGGTGCCGAACTTTTCCCCAAGATAGTTAGAAATTATCGTGTCGTACCTCGCGGTGCGGGCAAATGCCTTCGCCGCCAGCTTTTTCCTCGTTTCATCGCTGAGCTCACGATCGTTTTTCCTCAGCTCCTCCAAAATTTCGGTGTAATCCGCGGGGTCTACGACCACCGCGACGTTTCTATAATTTTTAGCGGCCGAGCGGAGCATGGCGGGGCCGCCGATGTCGATGTTCTCGATCACTTCATCAATTTCATCAGTCCTGTTTATCGTCTCTTCAAAAGGGTAGAGGTTCACGACGACGAGATCTATGGGTTGTATGCCCCGTTCTTTTAATTCCTGCATATGTTTGTTTTTTTCCCTGACGGCGAGGATCCCCCCGTGGATTTTCGGGTGGAGGGTCTTCACCCGGCCGCCCAGCATTTCTGGAAAACCGGTGACCTCAGAGACATCTTTCACTTTCACCCCGTTTTCCTTCAATACTTTTGCAGTACCACCTGTCGAGATGATTTCGATGCCCAATTTCTGAAGTCCTTTCGCTAGTTCCACGACTCCCGCCTTGTCCGAAACACTAATTAGTGCTCTAGTTACTCGCATCCTATCCCAAAAGTTCAGGTGAGATAATGAAGATAAAGGTTTTCACTGCGGCCAGGTCCTTCAGATCTCGAGCCCCATCGCAGCTTTTATAAACGAGTCGAACACGGGAGATGGTTTTCCTGGTCTTGATTTGAACTCAGGGTGAAATTGTGTTGCCAGGAAGAATGGGTGTTTCGGCAGTTCTAGGATCTCCATCCGTCTTCCGTCAAGGGATTTTCCAGAAAATTTCAATTCACGCTTGGTCAGCTTTGGGATATAGCGCGGATTGACCTCAAATCTGTGCCGGTGCCGTTCGCTGATGCGCTTCTTTTTGTATATTTTGAAAGCGATTGAACCTTCCGAGATACGGATGTCGTGCGCTCCGAGCCTCATGGTGCCCCCGAGTCCCTCCACCCTCTTTTGTTCCGGCAGGATATCGACCACGGGGTGCGGAGTCTCCGGGTTGAGTTCGGCGCTGTTTGCTCGCTTCAGGCCGATGCTTCTGGCGAACTCCACTACTGCAAGTTGGAATCCGAAACACAGGCCAAGAAACGGGATCGAATGTTTTTTAGCGTAAGATATGGCTGCTATTTTGCCTTCGCTTCCACGCTGGCCAAAACCCCCCGGGATCAGTGTCCCGTCGTAAGCCGAAAGCTTTTCCAGTTCCTCCCTGGATTCCTCAAATCTTTCAGCGTTTATCCAGTCTATTTCGACCTTGCAACCATGCGCGCTTGCAGCATGTTTGAGCGCCTCGTTTATGCTCAGGTAAGTGTCCGAGATGCGAATGTATTTTCCGACCATCGCTATCCTCAGCACCCTCTTGGCCCCCCCCATCCGTTCGACCACCTTTCTCCAGCCGGACAGGTCATTTTTCTTTGGTGCGAGCTTGAGCCTGCCTGCGAGCAAACCCCCCAATCCCTCTTCTTCGAGCAAAAGCGGTACCTCGTAGATATTTTTGACATCATGTGCGCTGATAACTGCGTTTTCCGGCACGTTGCAGAAGAGGGATATCTTACGCTTAGCATTTTCACCCAGCGGGCATTTCGCTCTACAGACCACAGCGTCTGGCATTATACCGAGCTCCCGGAGCTCCTTGACGCTGTGCTGGGTTGGTTTGGTTTTTTGTTCACCGACCATATCGAGCACCGGGACGAGCGTGACGTGGACGAAAGCAACGTTCTCTTGGCCTTCTTGAAGTCTCAACTGTCTCACGGCTTCCAAGAAGGGCATGCTCTCTATGTCGCCAACCGTTCCGCCTATCTCCACCAGACAGACTTCAACCCCGCTTTCTCTCGCGACCTGGCGGATGCGGCTTTTTATCAAGTCGGTGACGTGGGGGATTATTTGCACAGTTCTGCCGAGATAGTCGCCTTTTCTCTCCTTTTTTATCACCTCGCCGTAAATCTGCCCTGTAGTGATGTTGTGATTCTTCGTCAGGTTGATATCCAGGAAGCGCTCGTAGTGCCCCATGTCGAGGTCGATTTCGCCGCCGTCCTCGGTGACGAAAATTTCTCCATGCTCGAAGGGGTTCATCGTCCCCGCGTCGACGTTGAGGTACGGGTCTATTTTAATCGCGGTGACCCTGAATCCACGGGATTGTAGAAGTTTTCCAATCGAGGCTGTGGTTATCCCTTTTCCCAGCCCGCTCATCACCCCGCCTGTCACAATGAGGTACTTCATACTTTCACCTGTGCACACTTCCAATAACCTCATCTAAGTTCTTAAATCCTTGAGCGTCCAAGTAGCGTTCTATCCCCTTTGCGACCCTCCCGAATATCTCCACGCCTCTTGTCGCCACGGCCGAACCTATCTGGACGGATGTTGCTCCAGCCAGCATGAATCGAATCGCACCCTGCCAGTCCTCGACCCCACCGCATCCGACAATCGGTATCGAAAGGTGTTCGTAAAGTTCGTGTACGCATCGAAGGGCGATCGGATGGATGGCTGGACCAGAGAGTCCACCATAAACGTGGGAGAGCACGGGTTTCCTTGCGTGCACATCTATTGCCATTGCCCTGATCGTGTTGATGGCAACCACCGCATCTGCGCCTGAATCTTGAGCAGCAATGGCAGAATCCTTCAAGCTGTCGCTCAATCCGAGTTTCACATGGACCGGGATTTTCAGCGTCCCCTTGACCTCTTTCACCAGCTTCCGTACCGTAATCGGGTCGGCCCCCATCTCAAGCCCGTGTTTTTTAACGTGGGGGCAGGAGAGGTTGAGCTCGACCGCGTCTGCTCCGGCTTCCTCAGCTCGCACACAAATTTTTCTGAACTCTTTACTGTCGCTGCCGGCAACGCTTACGAATACCGGAATCTTTCCTCCCTTGGCCAGAGACAGTTCCTGCGATAAAAACCCCTCATAACCTTGATTGGCAAGCCCCACGGCGTTGACCAAACCTTCGTTTACACCAACGATTACCGGTGTTGGGTACCCCCCACGTTCATCCATCGTCAGACTTTTCGTCACGACCGCCCCAGCGCCGCTTTCGATCGCCGCCCGCTTCAACAGTGAACCGCTGCAGAGTATGCCAGAAGCTAGGATGGTGGGGTTCCGGAGTTCGAGTTTGCCCAGCCTAACGGTAAGTTTTGACATTTTTGCCCCACCCCGCGGTCGCGACGAGTTCTCCATCAAGCATGACGGGTTCCCCCCTAACAATAGTGGCTACCGGCATTCCCTCTACCTTTTTACCCTCAAACGGGCTACATTTTCCCCTGCTCACAAAAGCTTTGGGATTTATCGTTGCCCGGCGATGTAGGTCGACAACGGTAAAGTTTCCGATTTTTCCTTTATCGATCGATCCAATTTCATTTAATTTTAGTATCTTGGCTGGATTGGTTGCGCAGATCCTCACCACGTCCCTGAGCTCCAGCACCCCATTGTTCACAAGTGTTAAAAGGAGGGTCAGCGTTGTTTCCAGACCAGGAAACCCGGCCGATGCGCTCCTGGGATCCGATTTTTCTTCGGGGGGGTGGGGGGCGTGATCCGAGACGATTGCGTCGATTTTACCTTCTTTCAGCCTCCTGAGCAGGATTTCTGCGTCTTTGCTGCTCTTGATCGACGGGTAAACCTTGGCCACGGCGCCTTTGGTCAGAGCTTCTTTGGCGTTTAGGAGCAGATAGTACGGACAGGTATCAACCGTTATCCCCACACGTCCTCTCCACCTCAGCAACTCCCTCATCCCCGCAGCCGATGAGATATGGGTCACGTGCAGCGGAAAGCCGTAGCTCAAAGCGAGCTTCGCGATGTCTTTTATGGCGGATGCCTCCGCCTGCGGCAGCCCGGACAGGCCCATTTCCGTTTCGACAAAGAACTTTGGATTTTCTGCGTGAACTACAACGAGCATCTCTCTCTTCGATGCAAATTCTAACACTTTTTCCGTGAGCCGACGTTTGTCCGTGTAAAATTCGTGTTGCATGAATATTTTGAAGCCCATCGCTAAATCTTCGATCCCCCCGACCAAGTCCGCTTCACGATCTGGGACACCATAATAGAACGCATAGTCAACCAGCGCTTTTTCTTTAGCCACCTTTTCTCGTTTCTTCAACACGTCAGGTCTGTTCACCCTCGGTCTCGTGTTTGGCATGTCTGCCACCACGGTGAATCCACCCATAGCTGCAGCGCCCGTGCCCGTGAAAAAGTCCTCTTTGTAACTGAGTTCAAAGTCCCGCATATGGACATGCAAATCTATCAGACCGGGTAGCACGATACGCCGGCCCCCACTGTAATCGAGGAGCTTATCGACAGGCTCGCGGATGTTTTTCGCTACCCTGATTATGCGTCCGTCTTGGACTAGAATGGAACCGTCCAGCAATCCCTTGTTAGTGTAAATTTTTCCCTTGACGAGCAGTTTCATATCGTCACCTTGGATCCGGATGCGTTTCTCCTCCTTTTGCCAAATTCGGTCCTGAGCAAGAGGGCTCCGTCGAACACGGGTCCATCCACACATACACGCAGCCCGAGCGGATCGAGTACGCAGGAGCCGCAGATGCCAAAGCCACATTTCATGTAACGCTCCAGCGATGCTTGCACGCGGATACCCCGGCCGACGCCCCGTTGCACGACCTCGTACATCATTCGTTCGGGCCCACATGTCAGTATGGAATCAAAGTGCTCTTTGCTCAATATTTGTTCAAGTAAATCAGTGACCACCCCCCGGTGACCAACTGACCCATCCTCGGTGGTTACGTGTACTTTCATGCCGAGTATTCGTGCCTCCTTCAGAAAAAGAAGTTCTGAGGCGCTCTCTGCACCCGCGAGATACGTGCCACGCTTACCCATTTTTGAGATGAGATTGCATGCGCATATCAGCGGAGCGGTGCCGTACCCGCCCCCTACGAGCAGGTGGGCCCCCCCTTCGAGAGAGAAAGGGTTGCCAAACGGCCCTCGCATGAAAAACGCGTCTCCTTTTTTGAGTTTGTGGAATCTCGCCGTTGTCTTGCCTTCTTTCGCAACAGAAATCCGGATGGTGCTCCCGTCCCAACCAGAAATGCTCATGGGGACTTCTTCGCTGCCGGGAAGCCACACCATCATAAACTGTCCCGGCTCGGGGGATCCTCCACCCCGGTATTCGAGATAAAAGGACCTCACCTTCGGGCTCTCGACGACGACCTTT
>DTYD01000063.1 GCA_012962055.1 Hadesarchaea archaeon | reverse complement strand
CCAGCGATACCATGGGCCACCGTGTTAAGTCTAACGTTTTTTTCATGATGAATGGTGGGCCCGGTGCGATTCGAACGCACGACCACCCGGTCTCCCAGGTTTTGCCCTATGAGCTTCGTCCAGCTTTTGCTGTCGGACGCTCTAACCTGGCTGAGCCTCCCGGCAGATCAACTCTGCTTACGGGCCCACGGACCCACACAGACATTTTTTCGCAGGGGCGATTAAAACGTTTGCTAAGCCAAAGTTAAAATGTATTGAGTGCGAATTATCGCAAGGTGGATTATTGGCGGTCAAAATTCTGGCTCACGGAGACACGGACGGGATCTGCGCCGCGGCTCTTGCGAGGGCCCGTTTTCCCGAGGCCGAGGTCTGGTTCGCCCGCCCGGTGAGTCTACCCAAATATCTCGGCAAAGTTGAACCCGGCACTACCGTCATCATATGCGACATAGCAATAAGCGAGACCCAAAAAGAAGATCTGTTCGGACGTATCAGGGAACTGGCCCAGAGGGATGAAGTAATTTATTTGGACCATCATCCACTTCCTCCCGGAACCTTGAGGAGGGATGTCCCCGCAACTCAATTCGCCCACGAGATCGGCGTAAGCACATCGGAGCTGGCCTTCAGGATATTCATCCAAGACCCAAACTCCGACTTGGACAGAGTCGCACTTTGGGGAGCAATTGGGGATTACTGTGAAGAAACCGATTTTGTACGTGACGGCTTAAGCAAGTACAATCGACGGACCATTTACATGGAGGCAGGGTTGCTGAGCCAAGCGCTGGGAGATGCAACGGGGGATTACCACTACAAACGGGACGTGATGTTCAAGCTCTCTCAGGGGGCGCCGCCAACCGAGATCCCAGAGATCGTAGACCGAGCTGTCAGAGCCACCAAGCGTGAATGGGAAGTTTACGAATACGTGAAGAAGCACGTGGTGAGGAAAGGAAATCTGGCGATCGTCTATGATTTGCCTTCAGGAAGTTTGGGGAAGGCGGCTATGCACGCTTTAGGTGTCGCTGGCACGGATGTAGGCCTCTGTACACGGAGAGACGAAGATGAAATAGACGTGAGCGTTCGACGCAGGGCAGGGGTCAATATAGACCTCAATGAAATGCTCCGACACATAACTGCACGTTTGGGGGGTTCTGGGGGCGGGCATGAAGGAGCTGCAGGTGCCACGATTCCGGCAACCATTCTCGATGTTTTTTTAGATACCCTGAAGAAAGAGATAGCTCCTGTGATAGGCAGGGAACCGGGTCTTAAAAGATAGAATTCATAGTAATTCCAAGAACCCCTTGCCCTTTCCCATCTTCCCCGCCTTTTCATATACAGTCCAAGCGGTCGCTATATCTTGAACTGCAAGTCCTGTTGAATCGAAAACCGTTATCTCCTCTTGTGAGGTCCGGCCAAGCTTCTTTCCGCAGACGATCTCACCAAGTTCGGCGTATACGTCTTTCCGTGTTAGCATGCCTTTTGAGATGGGGAGATTTATCTCGCCGCTGTGGGAAGCCTGTTCCCAGTCGTCCACGACCACTTTTGCATGTTTGAGTATCTCCGGGTCCAACTCTTGCTTGCCAGGAGCATCGGCACCAATCGCGTTGATGTGCGCGCCTTTGGGTATCCAGCCGTTCATGATGATGGGGCTTTTAACCGGAGTCGCGGTAACCACGATGTCTGCGTCTTGGACAGCTTTCTTGGCATCAGTTATGTTTATGTCGATGTCGAGCTGTTTTTTCATTTCAGAAGCATACCTTTTTGCACTTTTTTCGGTCCTGCTGTTCACCCTCACCTCTTCGATTTTAAAGATCTCATTAAGGGCCAGAAGCTGTGTTTTGGCTTGCGCCCCTGCACCTATCATCGCGACCACGTGAGAGTTCTTCCGCGCCAAGTACTTTGCCGCCACAGCGCCACCAGCCCCTGTTCTCACATTGGTGATCGTCGTGCCGTCCATGATCGCAAGTGGAGCACCAGTTTTTGGATCGAGTAGCAAGATCATCGCCATCACGGAAGGTAGACCATAGTTCTCAGGATTCTGCGGGTGAACGTTGACGATTTTCACACCTGCTGCGTCGATGTCTTCTAGGCAGGCGGGCATCACCCTGAAATCGCCACCGTAACGCTCGAAGAATACATACGACTTCGGGGGCATCTGGGCATTGCCGAGCCCCTTTGCGCGGAACGCGGCCTCTACAACCTCAATTACCTCGGTCATCGAGATAAGTTCATCGACCTCTCTGCGGGAAAGCAACAACACTTTCAACTTGGCACCCATAAGGAATCAGAACAGAAAGTTTTGAACTTTCTGTTTTTGAAAGGTGGCGCCGGGGAGAGGATTGCCGGCCGACGATTTCGTCGTCAGCTCTCGAACCTCTGACCGCCTGGTCGCTGCACAAGCATGTCGTTTCCCGTGGTTGAGGTTCGCTCTTCATCCATGCTTGGTTTAACAGCCAGGCGCTTTAGGCGAAGCAGTTCGCGCTGGCCCCCCTACCTACTGAGCTGTCGGGCTGCATTTTGCAGCACCCCGGCACCCCAGCGCCATTTTCAATTTTTTAGATAAGTCTATAAGCGTTAGCATCCCTGCTCATTTTTTCAAGTCGCTCGAGCATAACTCCAAGCGTTGTCGTGAGGTTGGTTTCGTTGTCAAAATTTCTGAGGAGGTCACGGAGCGTTGCTCGCGGGCGGTGCGTCGCACATCTAATAGCTTTGTTCATAAGGGGCAGTACCCGGACGATGTTGTCCACAACCGTAACGTCCGCCGCCTGAGCGGTCCTAGACATCGGATTCAGGTCGATCGCGATGACACGTTTGCCAAGTTTTTTCAAAGCCTTTGTGCGACCGCCGTCCTCAAGAGGCACCAGCACGACATCGGCAGCGGCGATCCCCCTCCGATCGACCTTCCTCCGGCCGCTGTGGACTTCTTTGATCCTAGTGGAAAATTTTCGGTCAGTCCCCAACACTCCCTTCGCTCCGCGTGTTCTCAACCATCGGGCAATTGCCAGTTCCCGTTTTCTG
>DTYD01000062.1 GCA_012962055.1 Hadesarchaea archaeon | reverse complement strand
GCAGGTGGCATCAGTCTGTGAAGGACCCCCCGTCCGGCGGTGGAGGTGGGTTAAAAGCCTGGGCGGAGATGTTTATTTGAACAGCATCGGAGAAACCGCGGGAAGTTATTTTTAGGGCAGAAACCATGGAAAAGAGGTGGGAGGGTTGTACAAATCTGTTCTCTCTGGAGTGTTTCTTTTGATAGTTCTAAATTCTTCATTGGCCACCGCTCAAGCAGAGGAGACTGCAGTTTATACCATCACGATAGACTACGTGGTCCAAAACGTGGGGCCAAATACGGCGCTCGATTCCCAAGCCTTGATAGTGTTGTTCGATAACTTCTCAGGGTGGGCGAGTCAGGAGGTTATCAGCGAACAGATAACGGTGGACGGAACTCCAGTCTTGCCTCAAATCTTCTCCACTGATGATAACCGCTGGACTATTATATCGCTTGGAAACTTAGGTCCAGGAGAATCGAAGACAATATCGGTGGTGCATGTTTTGAAGGTTAGCTCGGTGGACCTGTCGGTTAACCCAAATTCTGTAGGAACGACTTTCCCGCCTGAACTCGACCTCTACACCGTACCGGTTGACGGCCTCTACGAAAGCGATAATCCCGCGATTCAGTCTCTGGCTCAACAACTCACGGATGGTATAACCAACCCATACTACAAAGCTAAACGGGTATTTGATTACTTGATGGAAAATCTTGATTATCAACTCCAACAGACCGAGCACGGTGCCCTCTGGGGGCTTCAAATGGGTAAGGGCGACTGTACTGAGTTCTCGAATCTTTTCATAGCGTTGGTGAGGGCCGTGGGGATACCGGCTAAATCTATTTCTGGATTCGGCTATCTCGCGCTTTACACCCCTGAAACAGGAAAGGACATAAAAGAGCTGGGTCATGCGTGGTCAATTTTTTACCTACCTGGGTATGGGTGGGCCCCCGCAGACGCCGTGTGGCCCCAGCATATTGGATCTTTCGGTAAAATGGACTACGCCCACATCGTTGGGGCCGTAACCGATGGGAGAGATGCAGTGAACGAACAGGGGGAGATAGTTTGGCGATCCCCTAAATACATTGAAAGAAAGTGGAAATACTACAAGGGAGAACCGACGCAACTGGACGGTTCTGTTTCTGGTTCGATAGTTCCAGAGGTTTTGCTCGATGTCGGCTTACAGGTATCTCCCCTGATAGAAAACGATATGTTAAGGCTGACGGCGACAATCAAAAACATAGGGCAAAGCTCTGTTAGTAACCTCACGGCTGTGCTGGAAGTGGACCCATCGTATTTTGAAGTCGTATCATCACCGCAACACAGAAACAACCTCGCAAGCGGTGAGGACTGGCAGACGAGCTTTGATGTGCAGCTTAAGGAGAACGCGTACGACAACAAGCACATTTTCACGTCGAGAGTCACCTACGATAGTTCGTACGGCATTACTGGTGGGACATTTTTAGCTGTGGGAGAAACTTTGGTCTCGATCCCCCCAAAACCGGCCATGCCCCAACAAGTGCACGATCTTATGTTGCTCGCACTTGTCGCCACACTATTCGGCGCGATCGTGGCATTGGGAGTGGTCCTAGCACGGAGATGATTTTAATAAGATAAAAGTAAATTAGGTGTGATACAGATGTATGGCTTCACAGGTACTGTCGTTGGCGTGCGATGTAAAGATGGCATCGCCCTGGCATCTGATACACGAGGTACATATAAATATTTGGTGCTCAGTAAACGTGTCCAGAAAATCTTCAAACTAGGCGATCGTATAGGAGCGGCGATCTCCGGGAGTTCGGGAGACATTCAGAGCTTGGTGGGCCTGCTCAGGGCAGAGGCCAACTTGTATCGATTAAATCACGGGCGGCCAATTTCGACCAAAAGTCTGGCCCAGATGGTGTCGAACCTCCTCCACGGGCGCAGGGTATTCCCGTATATTGTGGCGGGCGTGATATCTGGTTTGGACGAGGATGGTCCGCGCCTCTACTTCTTGGATCCGGTTGGCGGGAAGCTGGAGGAAGAGAAGTTCGCAAGCGCCGGGACAGGATCCACGGTAGCATACGGTGTGCTCGAGCAGCAGTGTCGAGATGATATGGGATTGGACGAGGGGACAAAGCTGGCGGCGCAGTCCATCAAGACGGCGATCGAACGGGATGCTGCAACTGGGGACAGTGTGGCGGTCACGATTATAGACAAGAAGGGATACCGTGAGCTTTCAGGGGATGAAATTAAAAATCTCCTAAAACAGACTTAGACCACCAGTATTCTCATCAATCCATGATTAGAAAATCGCTTTTTCATTTTTTCCATCGAAGATGTGTATCCTATTCAGGTCAAACGTGATTCTGGCCTTGTTGCCCACTTCCATTTTAACACCTGGAGGTGTTTTGGCGACAATAACTCCCTTTCCAAAGACAAAATGAATGATAATTAAGTCATATCACCTAAATTTCACCGTATTGAGGTAGTTCTTGAGGTGCCTTCT